>JANLTF010000493.1:0-2646 GCA_031362825.1 Acidobacteriota bacterium
ACTTTCGCGTCTTTCTGCGTTTTTCGCGGTTAACCGATCCCTATTGATTTTACTCGCACGTTATGGAAAACTTAAATCCCTAAATGACTCCACAGGAATCACTTACATTTCCGAGGCAGAGCACGATCGCAGACATCGCTGCGGGCGAGACGGCGTGTCCGGTTTGTTCGCGTGCTTCGCGTCACGAATACGTGCCGCTGATGTCTCTGCCTGAGGACCTCGCAAAATTGATCCGTGCGAACGCTCCTGATACGGCCGAATTTCAGGCCGTTTGTGCTCGTTGTGTGCGGCTTTTCGAACGGGCGAAAGATCACATAATAAAGGACGCGGCGATGCAGAAGGACGGTTCGCACGTGCTTTCGACACCGCTGCGGCTCGACGCCGACGAACGCTACACCGGCAAAGGCGTGACGATCGCGTTTCTCGATTCGGGCTTTTATCCGCACGTCGATCTGACGACGCCGCGAAACCGCATCGTCGCCTACCGCAGCCTTTTAGACGAAGACGGCGACCTTTCTTCGCTGTTCCAGCCCGATGTTGCAAGCTGGCACGGAATGATGACGTCGGTCGTGGCGGCCGGCAACGGTTCGCTCTCGAACGGCTTTTACCGCGGCATTGCAAATGATGCGGACGTCGCCTTGGTAAAGCTCGCCCGCACTGGCCGAATTACCGATCAAAATATCGAAGACGGTCTCGCGTGGGTGCTCGAAAATCAAGAGAAACACGGCATTCGCATCGTTAATATCTCGGCCGGCGGCGATTACGAAGCGAGCTATCTGAGCGACCCCTTGTCGCAGGCCGTCGAGGAATGTTCGCGTGCCGGTATCACGGTCGTTTGTGCAGTGGGCAACGCCGGGCACATGCCAAACCACCCGGTTTTGCCGCCTGCGAGTGCACCTTCGGCGATCGCTGTCGGTGGTTTGGATGACAATAATTCGATAAATCGAGCCAAACGCGGAATGTACCGTTCGTCGTACGGCCCAACGATCGACGGCCTGCAAAAGCCCGAGGTCATCGCTTCTTCGATCTGGGTCCCGGCCCCGATCTTGCCTAACACGCCGACAGCGCAACAGGCGGGCTTGCTGGCACGGCTCGACAAGGCCAGCGACGACGAGCTGCACCCGATCATCGACGCCAACGCGGGCATCGACCCCGAGCTTGACGCCGCCGCCGATCGCGAATTTCACAGCATCCGGCAGCTCATCACGCTCAAGATCCGCCGCGAAATGGTCATCACACAGCATTATAAATACGTTGACGGCACATCGTTCTCGGCCCCGATCGTCTCATCGGTCATCGCCCAGATGCTCGAAGCAAACCCAAACCTAACGCCCGGAGCCATAAAACGCATCCTAATATCCACCGCCGAACGCCTCCCCCAATACGAAGTCGACCGCCAAGGCTGGGGCGTGATCGACGCCCGAAAAGCCGTCGAACGGGCTGCGTCGTTTCGGTGAATCTTATGGTTGTGAGTGTAAAAGTGGTGCCGCTCAAAAACGCATTGGTTACACCCAAAATGCCGCTTGGTAACGCGAAAAACACGCTTGGTAACGCGACTTTCGTGCTTGGTGCCGCCGCTATTCGCACGGTTAAAACCGGCCGAAATTGCAGACAAAGTCACAAAGATCCCAAATTTCCGCTCCCAACCGCTTCCGGTTCTACCTGTTTTCCCACCGCCCCAACCGCCGCCGCCGCAACCGATCTTGCGATGCCTCCCGGGTTACCGCGACCGCCGCGATCAGGTTTTTTAATTTGATGATCATTTTTTAAACGCGTGAAGGTTCGACCCCGCTGGAGTCGGGGAGTTGTGGTTGTGCTTCGTTCTCTATAAACATTTGATCCCTCCGGGATCATGAAGGGCGTTCGAGTTCGCTGAGGTTTTTACAAACGAATTTTTTTTGGCATATAATGCACTCTAAATAAATCCGACGACGCCAGAGGCGTCGAATGTTTATAGAAAACGGGACACCAACCCAACGAAACGACCCCGGCGGGGTCGCACGTAAAAGGAGACAATATGCCCGATACATATTCGCAGATCTATATTCAAATTGTATTTGCCGTCAGAAATCGAGATGCCTTGATCCGTCGTGATTGGGATGAGCAATTGTACAAATACATTACGGGCATTGTTCAAAACAAAGGTCAAAAGATGCTCGCGATCAACGGAATTGAGACTCACATTCATTTCCTGTTAGGTATGCGGCCAACGTGTTGTCTTTCTGATCTGGTGCGTGAGGTGAAGAAATCGTCGACGGAGTTCATAAAAGATAATAAGTTCACAAAATTCAATTTCAATTGGCAAGAAGGTTTCGGAGCGTTTTCGTATGGCCATTCGCAGTTGGACGACATTATCGGATATATCATGCGGCAAAAAGAACATCACGCTACAAGGTCGTTCAAGGACGAATACACGTCTTTGTTGAACAAGTTTGAGGTCGAGTATGACGAGAAATATTTGTTCGATTGGATCGATGATGGAGATGCCATTGATTAGATTAAAATAATGTCGCCAGCGGCGTCGAATGTTTATATAAATCAACACGCAAACGAAACAACCGACTCCGGTGGAGTCGAACGAGATTGTGTGAAAGAGAGAATTTTCGCAGTCGATGATAAGGAATGCACCTATCTCGCACTCGATTC
>JANLTF010000592.1:0-2312 GCA_031362825.1 Acidobacteriota bacterium
CATCGGTTCGCGACCGAAGGCGCGTGCGGGCCTGAGTACGTGAACTGGAAAACTGGATATTTTTTCGACGGATCAAAATCGGGCGGTTTGATCATCATCGCTTCCATCTGAAAACCGTCGCGGGTCGGCACCTTGAGAAATTCGACATTGCTGAGACGGTAATCTTTCAACACCTCGACCTTGTTCTCAGTGATCACGCGTTCGACAGTACCATCCGAACGTAACAGCCGCATCTGCGGCGGCGTCAGAGCATCGCTCGTCATGTCGATGAAATGCGTCATGCCCTTATTGAACTGCACCTGATGCGCTCCCGACCCTTGGGTCAAGCGTTCCGGCTCGCCGCCCGCGATATTCACGCGATAAATATTCTCCGCGATATGGCTGTCCTTCGTCGCCGAAAAATACACCCACCCGTTTTTCTCATCAACCCCGTGAACACTGCGCACTTCCCATTTACCGTTGGTCAATTGCCGCACCATTTCGCCTGTATTTTTGTAAAGATAAAGATGCCGCCAGCCGTTACGAGCCGATTGCCAAATTGCAGTTCCGTCCGCGAGAAAATTCGGATCATCATAAACCTCGACCCACGCGGGCGTCGTCTCGTTGATCAGCTTAGTCACCTTGCCCTTTTCATCGGCCGAATTTAGATCGAGGAATGTCTGTTCGCGATTGAGCGCCTGAAAAACGACCGCGCGGCTGTCCGGCGACCACGCAACGCGGGCGACGAGCAGATCTTCCGGCTTGTACATCGACAGATCGACAAATTTGACCGAATCGCCAAACCTAATCAACGATGGCGGTAGTCGTTCGCCGACCTTTGGGATCCGGCCGACGTTTGGCATGAACGAGTTTTTCGTGACATCCGCGATGCCGATACGAACGATCGGATTTGGGTCTCCGGCCTTTGGATAGCTCATCGTCTCGACGACCTGCGGCTGCGTCGCGTCGTTTGTTAGCACAAACTTCGGCACCGGCGACTCGTCCAATCGGAGGAACGCGATCCGCGTCGAATCGGGCGACCACCAGTAACCACGTTTCTGTCCGCGACCGTAGAGTTCCTCCTCGTAAACCCAATCGAGATAGCCGTTATAGATCGGTTTGTCCCCCTCTTTGCCATCACGCGTGAGCTGTTTTTCATTGGCCTTCGCAACATCGATCACATATAGATCGTTCCCGCGAACAAAACTCACCCATTTCCCGTCCGGGCTTAGATCTTCTTCGAGTTCCTCTGCCTTGTTGTTGGTCAGGCGTTTCAAATTGCCTGTCGCGACATCGTAAAACCAGAGGTCATTCAAATTATTTAGTAAAATGCCCGTCGAATCCGCATTAAATTTCAGCCCGGGCGAATTCGAAATAGCATCAGCCTGATCACCGCGAACGCCCACTCGCGTGAGCGCCAGCGACAACCTCGCCGCATCATAGTACGCCGCCGATTGCCCGCTCACCGGATCGACCCGCAGCAGCTTGCCACCCGCGATCTGCATCAACGACTTCCCATCCGCCGCCCACCGCATCTGCGGCAACGTCCCGGAGAACCGGACGCGTTTCGCCGGATCGGCATTGAAAATATCGTCAACAGAAAGCAGCTTGTCCTGTGCAAACGCAACGGCCGACAGCGCGAACAAAACAACAAAAATAGTGCGGATCTTTTTCATAACATTAATTTCTCACGAGCGAATATTTTGTTGAATGATAAGCGAAATCGTCTATGTTTCCAAACCAAGAACTTGGCCACAGATAACACGGATTTTTCGGATTCACACGGATACTTATCAAGCGGCTCGGATTATTCATATCAGCGAAAATCCGTCTTATCCGTTAAATCCGTGACCAATTCGTCATGCCTTCGGGTGCGCTTTGTCGTAGACCTCGATCATCTTTTCCATTGAGACCTGTGTGTAGATCTGAGTTGTCGAGAGCCTCGCGTGGCCTAATAACTCCTGGATGTCGCGGAGGTCGGCTCCTTGGTCTAGGAGATGTGTGGCAAACGTGTGCCGCAGACTGTGCGGCGAAATGTCGTGGATATCGGCGCATTGGCGGATGTATTTGTCGATCATGCGGCCGACGCTGCGGGTCGTGATGCGGCCGCCGCGGCGGTGAAGGAATACTGCCTGAAGGTCGCGATCGGCTTCGGGACATTCGTTTAGAAAGGTGCCGCGCGTTTGTTCGAGATAGAGCATTACGGCTTGCAACGCAGGCTCGCCAAACGGCACGATCCGCTGCTTTTTTCGTTTGCCCGTGACGCGGACCATCTTCTCACGAAAATCTACATCCGCGATATTTATGCCGACGAGTTCGCCGACGCGAATACC
>JANLTF010000611.1:0-24888 GCA_031362825.1 Acidobacteriota bacterium
CGAGAAGTTTGCGGCGAAACTCGACGACCTGTTCACCACCAATGATAAACTCGCCGGACGCGAACAGCCCGACATCACAGGTCTTATCGGCCAATACGCTCACGGCAACGAGCCTTCGCACCATATTGCGTATCTGTATAACTACGCACACCAGCCTTGGAAAACGCAGAATCTCGTCCGCAAGATAATGGACGAATTCTACAAACCCGAACCCGATGGCCTGATCGGCAACGAAGACTGCGGCCAGATGTCAGCGTGGTACATACTGTCAGCGAGCGGCTTTTATCCAGTGGCACCGGGCGACGGCGTCTATGCTTTCGGCACGCCCTTGTTTCCTGAGATGACGTATAGACTCGAGAATGGCAAGACGTTCACCGTCAAAGCCAAGAATGTCTCGTCAACTAACAAATATATTTTGAACGCGAAGCTCGATGGCGTTCCGTACAAGAAAGCGTTCATCAGACACGAAGATATTATGCGTGGCGGCGTGCTTGAGTTCTCGATGATCGACCAGCCTGTAACAACGGCTTTTGATGAGTTTCCTTTGTCGGGAAGCAATGTGAGATCAGTAGCCGTTCCTGTGATCGACGGCGGTGCTCGCGTGTTTTCAGGTAAATCAACAGTCTCGCTCACGACGATCACGCCGAACGCCAACTTCTACTACACCGTTAACGGCAAGACGCTGCCATCGGGCGAATGGATGCTGTATGACAAGCCATTCGAGATCACGGAAACTACTGAGATCAAAGCAGTTGCGGTTGGTGACAAGAATGTTCGCAGTCTGGTCGCTGAGGCAAAGTTCATCGCCAAACCAAACAACTGGACCGTCAATATCGAGAACAAATACAACCGCCAATACACCGGCGGCGGCGATGAAGGGTTGATCGACGGCATTCGCGGGACGGTCAATTTTGCGAGCGGCGAATGGCAGGGCTACCAGCCCAAAGACCTCATCGCGACCATCGATCTGCAGCGAGAGACGACGATCACAAAGCTCGGCGGCGGATTTTTGCAAAACGCACGCTCGTGGATATGGATGCCGACGCGGATCGTTTTCGAGACGTCTATGGATGGCGTGACTTTTACAAAGGCCGCCGAGATCAAAACCGACGTCGATCCAACCGATATGAAAGAGCAGATAAAGGACTATGTAACGACGATCTCACCGACAAAAGCCCGCTACGTCCGCATCCACGCATACAATCTCGGCAAGATCCCCGCGTGGCACCCGGGAGCCGGTGACGATGCGTTTATCTTTGTCGATGAGATATTGATCGACTGATAACTATAAACTAATAACTGGTAACTGTTAGCTGAAGCAAAGAATATCTGTTTTATTCAGTTAGTAGTTGAAAGTTAATAGTTACTGGAATGAGAAAAACTGACTGTTTGCGAACTAAAGGCGTCTAAGGTACGGCAGCATTTTTGGCCGGAGCAATTATATGGATAGACGATATTTCTTAAAATCAAGCGGGATCGCATTGGGGAGTTTTGGATTAATGGCGGCGGCGCCGGAGTTTTTGCATCAGTTTGCGGCGGCGCAAACGGCGGCGCAAGGGTATGGCAAGAAAAAGGTTCTAGTCACGATATTCCAACGCGGAGCCGTTGACGGGCTGAATATGGTCGTGCCGTACGGCGATGACAGCTATTACAGCCTTCGGCCGACAATCGCTATCCCGAGCCCCAAGAAAACAAATGGTGCGATCGATCTGGATGGGTATTTTGGGCTTAATCCATCGATGAAGCCGTTTGAGGCGTTGTGGCGTGACAAGAAGCTGGCGGTCATCAATGCTGCCGGTTCGCCGGACAATACGCGTTCGCATTTTGACGCGCAGGACTATATGGAATCGGGCACGCCCGGCTACAAGGGCACCAAGGACGGCTGGCTAAATCGCGTGCTGCAATCCCGAAATGAAAAGGACGCGTCGCCGTTTCGTGCGGTCGCGATGACGCAGGCTTTGCCGCGAGCGTTGTACGGCAAGGCTCCGTCGGTCGCGATGACAAACCTAGCCGATTTTTCGATCAAGGCCGGCATCTATTCAAATAATATGAAAGGCGGTTTTGAGGGCGTGTATGATCAGAACGTAAAGGACACGCTCGGCGAAACCGGCAAGGAAACATTTGAGGCGGTCAATTACCTAAAACAGGCAAATCCGTCGCAGTACAAACCGGAGAACGGTGCTGTCTATCCCGCTACTGCACTTGGCCGGTCGCTGGCGCAGATCGCTCAGTTGATAAAAGCAGGTGTTGGGCTTGAGGTGGCGTTTGCTGAGATGGGCGGCTGGGACACTCACTCAAACCAATCGTTGGGGCAAAATCCTTCGCAGGGGAACCTCGCCAATCTGCTGCGTGATTTTTCGACGAGTATCGCGGCTTTTACGACCGATCTTGGACAGCGAATGGATGATGTCGTCGTGCTTACAATGTCAGAATTCGGCCGCACGGCCCGTGAGAACGGTACACGCGGCACCGACCACGGCCACGCGAACGCGATGTTCGTCATCGGCAATTCGGTCAAAGGCGGAAAGGTTTACGGAGACTTTCGCGGACTCAAATCAGACAAACTCTACGAAGGCCGCGACCTCGACGTCACCACCGATTTCCGAGACGTTTTCGCCGAAGTTGCCACGAAACATCTGGGCACGAAAGACTTAGCAAGTCTATTCCCCAAATATTCGGCGACTAAGGAAAAATTCCGCGGGTATCTCGGTTGAAACAGAACCAACGTTACTTTTGCGAGCCGCCACGCTGCTGAACCACGTGCGAAAGTTCGTGAGCGATCAATTCCTTGCCCTCTTTTGTGTGCGGCTGTAATGAGCCAGGGGCAAAATGTATTTCGTTTCCAATGTTAAAGGTTGCCGAGCCGTTTAAAGTCGGCAGATGGCTCTGCATGATCTTTATCTGAGAGAGGTCGGCGTGAAGCTCTTTTTGGATCTCGGCCATGAGTGGTTTAGGCAAACGCTTTTCGACCGCACCTTTAGAGATATTTTTGTCCACATTGATGGCGTCCAAAGGATTGTTAGGCATATATTTTCTCCAAACTGTTAATTGATACAGGGAATTAATAACACAGATCGTATTGCCGTGACAAGAAAAATCGAGCGTTCAAAAATATGTGCCGGCGGCCTATGAAGAGGCGGACTTTAATATCTCGCCCATCTTCGCGTGAATGATGTTGACGGCCTTGAGCGGGCGGAGCATTACTTTGAACTCGATGATCTTACCGTCGGCATTCCAGCGGATCATATCGACGCCGTTAACAGCGATTCCGTCGATCTCAGTCTCAAACTCAAGCACCGCATCGCTCTCGCCAACGACCTCTCGGACGTAGCGAAAACTGTCGTTCCCGAATACGCGCAACGCCGCCGTCAGATACATCGTCGTGATCGCTTTACCGATCTGCGGCGTGTGGACGACGGGAGAATGAAAGATAACGTCGTCGGACAATAGTTCGGGTAACCGGTTCGGGTCACCTGTTAGGACTATCTCGTGCCAAGTATCAAGAGCTATGGACATAATCTATTCTGATCGCGCTTAAGATAATGGCTATTTACCTTGCGTCCAGACGATCCTTTCAACGGCGAGGCCAATGGAAAGTATTTTCTTATCGGCCATTTGCATACCGGTGACCATCAAGCCAACGGGCGCTCTGCCCGGCTCGTGGCATGGAATTGAAAGGGCGCAGCCATCGAACAGGTTGACGACAGCCGGGTTACGCAGCATCCGTGAGTTAAAGCGAAAATAGCTTTCATCGTCTTTGATTACCTCGGCGAGTGTCGGCGCGGTTTCGGGCGTTGTGGGCATTAGCATCGCATCGTAGCCGCTCGCCGCCGCATTGACTGTGCGAATGAATTTTTCGCGTGATTGCATGGCCTCGACGTAGTCCGCCGCCGTTATTGTCTCACCCGAGCGTATACGACTAAGAACGCGAGGATCATATTTATCAGCTCCGTCCACAAGCATTTTTCGGTGCCAGTAATATGCTTCGGAGCCTGAAAAAAGGGCTCGCGGCCGTTGCTCAAACAGGGCCATCGGTAGTTCGGTTATCTTCGCTCCGGCGGATGCCAAGCGGCCCAAAGCCGCTGCGAAAGCCTTGGCAACCGACGGGGACAAGTCATCCTGAAAAAGGGTCTTTGGCACCGCGAAGCTCAAATCGCTCAGGCGTGGAGACTTAAGAGCGGAATCCGTCTCGCCGGACAAAATCTGATCGAGCAAAGCACAGTCGGCAACCGATTTCGCAATTGGGCCGATCGAGTCCAATGTGAACGAAAGAGGCATTACGCCTTCGCGGGACACACGACGCGCCGTCGGTTTGAAGCCGCACAGGCCGTTGAGCGCTGCCGGTATGCGCACCGAGCCGCCTGTGTCAGTGCCAATAGCTCCCGCCGCCATCGCATCCGTGACCGAGATGGCCGTTCCCGACGACGAGCCGCCCGGAATGCGGCCTGTAGTTCGATCGAACGCGTTCTTTGGCGTACCGTAGTGAGGATTGACACCGAGACCCGAAATCGCAAACTCGGTCATGTTGGTTCGGCCGATGATCACCGCACCCGCCTTTTTCAATCGAGCGACGACCGTAGAATCGTGCGTGGCGGGCGGCGTGCCAACCATAACCTTCGAACCACCGAGCGTGACCACGCCCTCTTCGTCAAACAGGTCCTTGATAGAGATGGGAATGCCGGCGAGAGCCGATAATTTAGCTCCTCGACGTCGCTCGGCGTCTATCCTGTCAGCCGCCGCTAAGGCCTCTTTTTCATGAACCAGCAGGAAAGTCCGCGCGCCTTCGCCGCGAGCATCATTGATCGCCGCAAGCGACTGCTCGACGAGCTGGCGGCTGGTGATCCTTCGAGCGGCAAGCAGACGCGAAAGCTCGATTATAGTCATTGTCGCGAGTTCCATCCCTTTTGTAGTTTGCCCCATTGCTGGAACAGTTTGCCAAAGCGTAGTACTGCCAAGTGCGAAAGCTCCCACGCGAGCAGAATTCAACAGAAAATCTCGACGATCTATATCCATCTTAATCCATTTGCCGCAGGCGCAGCCTCAAAGCCTGGAGTTTGATAAAGCCTTCGGCGTCGTGCTGGTCGTAGGCGCCGGCGTCGTCTTCGAATGTTACTACGCGTTCGCGGTAGAGCGAATTTGGCGATTTTCGGCCCGTGACGGTGACGTTGCCTTTGTAGAGTTTTAGACGGACATCTCCGTTTACGACCTCTTGGGTTTGGTCGATCATCGATTTGAGGATCTCGAATTCGGGTGCGAACCAGAATCCGTAGTAGATCGATTCGGCGAACTTGGTGCCGAGGCTGTCTTTCAGACGCGTGACCTCGCGGTCCATGGTGATCGATTCGAGCGCGCGGTGTGCGGTCTGCAATATTGTGACGCCCGGCGTTTCGTACACGCCGCGTGATTTCATGCCGACGAAACGGTTTTCGACAAGATCGACGCGGCCGATCCCGTGTTCGCTGCCGATGAAATTGAGCTTGGTCAGCAGATCAACGGCACCGTATTTTTCGCCGTTAATTGCGACTGGTTCTCCCTTTTCAAATGTAAGTGTGATCTCTTCAGCGGTGTTCGAGGCGGTCTCGGGCGATTTGCTTAGAAGAAAAATGTCTTCCGGCGGTGCGGCCCACGGGTCTTCGAGGATGCCGCCTTCGTAGGAGATGTGCATCAGATTGCGGTCCATCGAATACGGTTTTGCCGTCGTTGCGGTGACCGGAATGCCGTGCTCGGTGCAATAGGCGATGAGATCGGCGCGGCCTTTGAATTCCCACTCGCGCCACGGTGCGATCACCTTGATATCAGGCTGCAACGCGTAATATGTCAGCTCAAAACGTACCTGATCGTTGCCCTTTCCGGTAGCACCGTGAGCGACGGCATCGGCGCCTTCCATTTGTGCGATCTTGATCTGGCGTTTAGCAATGACCGGCCGCGCGAGCGATGTGCCGAGCAGATAAACGCCCTCGTACAGGGCATTTGCCTTGACGGCCATCCAGACGAAATCCTTGACGAATTCCTCGCGGAGGTCTTCGACATAGAGTTTTGACGCTCCCGTAGCTTTCGCCTTTTCGTCCAGTCCGGCCAACTCTTCGCCCTGACCGACATCGGCGCAATAGCAGACGACTTCGCAATCGTAGGTTTCTTTGATCCACAGCAGCATCGCCGACGTATCGAGTCCGCCGGAATAGGCGAGGACGACTTTGTTTATCTTTTTGCTCATAACTATTAACTCTTAAATGACAACAATTAACTGAAAAAATGAAATAATATTGGTGCAGTTAATAGTTGTTAGTTAGTAGTTTATAGTTAAGCACTTTGTTTGCGAAGTTGCTGACTATACGAAAGAATAAGATGGCAAAATCAATGGCCAATTCAGGACAACTTTGGGGCGGACGGTTTACGGAGAAGCCGGATGAGACGTTTGCGGAGTTTAACGATTCGTTTCGTTTTGACCAGCGGTTGTTGGATGCGGACGTTCTTGCGAGCATCGCGCACGCCCACGGAATTGAAAAGGCGGGCGTGATCACGGCGGACGAGCGCGCAGCGATCGTCGGTGGACTGACACACATGCTCGAGCAGGAGGCTCTGAATCCGGAGTATTTCGAAGACTCGACCGCCGAAGATGTTCATTCGTTCATCGAGGGCAAACTAATCGCCCTGGTCGGGGACGCGGGCCGCAAGCTTCACACAGGACGAAGCCGAAATGATCAGGTCGCGACCGCGTTTCGGTTGTGGCTGCGCGATGAGATCGATCGGATCGATGAATTCTTGCGGCTTGCCCAATCGTCGCTAGTTGCGGTTGCTGAGCGGCATCGCGATTCGATTTTGCCGGGCTACACACATCTTCAGCGGGCGCAGCCGGTGATGTGGGCTCATTGGTGTCTGGCGTATTTCGAAATGCTCAAACGAGACCGCGAACGGCTCGCCGATGTGCGAAAGCGGGTTAATATCTTGCCGCTCGGATCCGGAGCACTGGCGGGAACCGGATTTCCGGTCGACCGCGAAAGCATGGCCCGTGAGCTCGGATTTGAGGGCGTCACGGCGAATAGCCTCGACGGCGTTTCGGATCGAGATTTTTCGGTGGAATTTACGTCCGCGTCTTCGCTGATTATGGTCCATTTGTCGCGTTTGGCCGAGGATTTGATCATATATTGCTCGACGGAGTTTGGGTTTGTTACTTTGAGCGATTCGGTCTCAAGCGGTTCGAGCCTGATGCCGCAGAAGAAGAATCCGGATGCTTTGGAATTACTTCGCGGAAAAGCGGGCCGTGTTTTTGGCCACAATATGGCACTGCTTGCGACCCTCAAGGGTCTGCCGCTCGCATATAACAAAGACATGCAGGAGGATAAAGAGGCGGTTTTTGATACGGTCGATACCGTTTCGATCAGCCTGCGGGCGGCGGCGATCGTTCTTGATAATCTAAGTGTAAACGAAGCAGTAACAAGAGATGCGGCGACGAGAGGCTATCTTAACGCGACCGAACTTGCCGATTATCTTGTGGAGAAGGGTGTGCCATTCCGTACGGCTCACGAGACGGTCGGCAACGCTGTTCTTTACGCGATCGGCGAAGGTAAAGAGTTAAACGAATTGCCGATACATCAATTGCAGGAGTTCTCACCGGAGATCGAGCCGGATGTCGCCGACGCGTTGAGCCTCGACGCAACGCTCAACGCTAAGAATGCGACTGGCGGCACGTCGCCGGCGCGGGTCGCCGCAGCCCTCGAAACTGCTAAGAGGTCTCTCGAAGAATAATAATGGACAGATCCGAACTGCTAAAAAATGTTGCCGCGAATGAGCTGATGCAGTTTCTCGGCGTCAAGATCGAGGTCGCGACCGCAGACCGTGTCGTGCTGACGATGGAAGTAACGCCAAAAGTTCATCAATACGTAGGCATTATGAACGGCGGCGTATCGCTGTATCTCGCCGAAACCGCCGCGTCGATCGGTGTTGTCGCTGGTGCCGATCTGACAAAAGTAACGCCGGTTGGCATCGAGATCAACGCCAATCATCTGCGTGCCGTTTCGAAAGGCATCATCTCCGTCGAAGCCAAACCACTCTATCCAGGCCGAACAATGAGCGTCTGGGAGATCAACATCACCGACGAACGCGGCAAACTCGTCTGCACGTCACGCCTGACCATGCTTATCCAGAAACGTGCCGTGTACAGGGCGGAATAAGAGCCATCGCCGCGAAAAGGCACAAAAGCCGCAAAAAGAAAGATAACTCATATTCTTGTTTTGCGCTTTTTGTGTCTTTTCGCGGCTATAATTTCCTTATGCACCGATTTGTTCGAAATGTGATAACGGAATGGCGGCGGCTGGGGTTGCCGTTTGACGGCGAAACGGTGGTCGTTGCGGTTTCGGGCGGGGCGGATTCGGTGAGTTTGCTGCTGGCGATGGCCGATCTCGTCAAACGCAAAAAGATTGGGCACCGGATAATTGCGGCGCATTTTGACCATGGATTGAGAGGTGTGGAAAGCGATGCGGATGACGCCTTTGTTCGCAAACTCGCGGCTCGGCTCGGCATCGAATACGTTTCCGAACGCGGCAAAGTATCACAAAAGGGCAATCTTGAGCAGAATGCCCGAAATACAAGATATGAATTTCTATGGCGAGTAGCCGATGAGAACAGGGCGTTTGCGGTACTTACGGGCCACACAATCAACGACCAAGCTGAAACCTTCTTACTCAATCTGATTCGAGGCAGCGGCATCGATGGCCTGAGTGCTATACCCGTAATCAGGCCGTTGGACGATGAAAGCACTGAGAGATCTCAAATTTCAAATTTGAGATCTGAAATTCCATATCCGAGATCTCAGATCGAATTGGTTCGTCCTTTACTCAAATGGGCCAAGCGATCTGATACCGAAACCTTTTGTCACGACAGTGGAATTGAATATCGAAACGACGAGATGAACGACGATCTCGCTTTTAAGCGCGTCCGGATTCGAAAAGAATTGATCCCGATGCTTGAGACGCTGAATCCGAAGATCGTCGAGACGCTGGCCGGAACGGCGGAATTGCTCAGTCAAAGCATCGCGAATTCCACAATCCAAATCGAGATCCGCGACGAACTAAAGATCAGCGAGCTAAGATCGCTGAATGAGGGCGTTCTGTATGAAACTCTCCGGACGTGGCTAAAACACCATATCGGAAATACTCGTGGATTAGGACTGAAACATATAAAAGCTATCGAGCGTTTGTTATTTAGTGAGAAGAGCGGACGTGTGGCTGAGCTGCCCGGCGTCTCTAGCGTTGTGAAAAAGGGCGGCAAACTTGTATATCAGAAGAATTGGGTTGAAATTGCGCAACGCGCGGACTAAAATCAAAGGTTGACGTTGAAAAGGCTCTTTCGTGTTTTGCATAACAACGCGATCGAGCGAACTTTCATCAAAATTGCATTGGATACTTTCGGATGAAAGTGAATTGGAGGCTGTAAATTGAGTTCTAAAGCAAAGCAAGTTTTATTGTGGTTGATGATCATCTCGAGCGCTCTGGTTTTTGTGTGGTTCCTTCAGACCAAACAGACCAAGCCGCCGACAGAATTGTCGATCGACATGGCGATCACCCGCATAAATAATAAAGAGATCAAAGAGGCGTTCTTTAAGCAGTCGCAGGTCGAATTTACCGATGCTTCGTCGAACAAGTTCGTGACCATTGTCGGGAGCGACGCGACGCGGGAAATGCTCGGCAAGAAGGTTGACGAATATAATGCCCAGAATACAACGGCGCCGATCAAAACCACAGACGAGCCAAAAAGCGAAGGCTGGGGCTGGCTGCTGCTGATACAGGCATTGCCTTTTCTTTTGCTGATGGGCTTTCTGATCTTTACTTTGCGTCAAATGCAGGCGGGCGGTAACAAGGCACTGAGCTTCGGCAAATCGAAAGCGAAACTTCTCAATAATCAGCAGAAACGCGTAACGTTCAAAGACGTTGCGGGTGTCGAAGAGGCTAAGGAAGAGCTCGTTGAGATCATCGAATTTCTCAAAGATCCGCAAAAATTCCAGAAGCTCGGCGGTAAAATTCCGAAGGGTGTCCTGATGGTTGGACCTCCGGGAACAGGCAAAACCTTGCTTGCCAAGGCTGTTGCCGGCGAAGCGAACGTTCCTTTCTTCTCGATCTCAGGTTCTGATTTCGTCGAAATGTTTGTCGGCGTAGGTGCGAGCCGCGTGCGTGACCTGTTCGAACAGGGCAAGAAAAATGCTCCGTGCATCATCTTTATTGACGAGATCGACGCTGTCGGCCGCCATCGCGGTGCGGGCCTCGGTGGAGGTCATGATGAGCGTGAACAGACGCTCAACCAGCTTCTCGTCGAAATGGACGGTTTTGAGTCGAATGACGGCGTGATTCTCGTTGCCTCGACAAACAGGCCGGACGTACTCGATCCTGCGTTGCTCCGGCCCGGTAGATTTGATCGCCGCGTTGTCGTAGGACGGCCTGATGTTCGCGGACGCGAGGGCATCCTCAAGGTTCACACCCGCAAGATCCCGCTCGACGAAGCCGTTGATATCAACGTCATTGCCCGCGGAACGCCCGGATTTACCGGTGCCGATCTCGCCAATATTGTTAACGAAGCGGCCCTCAATGCTGCTCGTTTTAACAAGAAAGTGGTCGCGATGAACGATTTTGAGATCGCCAAGGACAAGGTCATGATGGGCGCCGAACGTCGCAGCATGGTTATCTCTGACGAAGAAAAACGTATCACGGCATATCATGAAGCCGGCCACACGCTCGTCGGCCTCAAGGTCCCGAACTCGGATCCGGTCCACAAGGTCACGATCATTCCCCGCGGAATGGCTCTCGGCGTGACGATGTATCTGCCCGAGAAAGACCGTCTCAGTGCGACCAAGGAATTCTTGCTCGGCCAGATCGCGACCTCGATGGGCGGACGCATCGCTGAGGACGTTTTCATCGGCAGCATCACGACCGGAGCCTCGAACGACATCGAGCGTGCATCCGAGATCGCCCGTGCGATGGTCTGCGAATACGGTATGTCGGCTCTCGGGCCGATGACCTTCGGTAAGAAAGAAGAGCAGATCTTCCTCGGCCGCGAGATATCACAGCACCGTGATTATTCTGAGGACACCGCGATCAAGATCGATCAGGAAGTGCAAAAGATCGTCTCCGAACAATACGCACGCGCCGAGAAGATCATCAAGGACAACAAAGAGTCGATGATCGCCCTGGCCGAGGCACTGCTCGAATTCGAAACGCTCGACGCTATCCAGATCCGCCGCGTAGTCGCCGGCCTCCCGCTCGACCGCGACGATTCACCGCCCTCGACAACCGATGATGGCGGAACTCCGGAAACGGAAGAGGCTTCGTCGAATCCGTTCAAGAAGCCGATCTTGCCAACACCTGCAACGGCATAAGGTGGAAACACGACCGGTAGGGAGTGTGTAAAATACCAAGAACCGGGGTCGTTATTCGAACCCGGTTCTTTTTCAATGTATGGATGATTCCCAACAAAGAAACCCACTCCCGACCGGTCGTGTTTCTGCTTCTTGGCAAACATCCCGGCGACAGATCAGCCTCGACCGTCCATTGGTGATGGCGATACTTAATATTACGCCGGACAGTTTTTCTGATGGCGGGGCGTTTTTGGCGGTTGACGATGCTCTGCGGCAGGCTGAGCGGTTGATCAGTGAGGGTGCTGATATTATTGATATCGGGGGCGAATCGACTCGGCCGGGGAGCAAGCGTGTTGCGGTTGAGGTCGAGATCGGGCGGGTTGTGCCGGTGATCGAGTCGATCTCGAAGCGGTTTGATGTTGCCATCTCAATAGATACTAGTAAGTCAGTCGTTGCGGCGGGGGCGATGGATGCGGGAGCCGAGATCATCAATGATATTTCGGGGCTGCGGTTCGATGCGGAAATCGCTGATGTTGCGGCCGGGACTAACGCGGGGCTTGTGCTGATGCATTCGTGCGGAGATTTTGAGACGATGCATTCGAAACCGCCGGTCGATGATATCTTTGCGGAGGTTTCGGCTGATCTAAAACGGTCGGTCAACGCGGCAAAGGCTACGGGTGTGGCGGACGCGAATATCGTGCTCGATGTCGGCATCGGGTTTGGTAAAACGCTTGAGCAAAACTTAGAGTTGATCGCGAAACTTGATAGACTGATAAGTGAATTTGCAGAATTTCCCATACTCATGGGCACGTCGCGTAAGTCGTTTATCGGCAAGATATTGGGCGGCGCCCCACCGTCAGAACGGCTCGGCGGTAGTATCGCTTCGGCGATGATCGCCATTCAGAATGGTGCAAGGATCGTGCGGGTGCATGATGTGAAAGAAACCGTCGCCGCGATCAGAACCGCCGCTGCGATCGAAGGAGCAAGTGACGTATGACGAAGTTACAGCCGATCTTTATTCTCTCAATTGTTGCAGCATTTTTTGCTTCTGCATTTGCTGACGTTCCGCCCGACCCAGGCCAAAAACGCGTGGTGCTGAGCATTATTGTCGAAACGGTGGACGATCTTGCCGACTATAGATTTTTCCTCAAGAACGGCTTCGATCTGAAAGAATACACTCTGAAGAAAGGTGAAAAGGTCACGATATCGTCGATGGGCGGCGGAGCGTTATACCGTAACGGTAAGTTCTTCGCGGTTCCTAAAAAAGCTCTGACGGGCATGAGCGAAGAGCCGTCGGGCGAAAAGCTAAATCCGATGCAAAAGGCGATAGCTGACGGCAGCGTTCCCGGCACCATCGAACTGATCGATCACAGTTTTATACGCGACGTGCCCACTGCCGAAGCCGCGAATTGGAAGGATCCGCTCTATCGTCTCGAAAAGGATGATGAGAAAGGCATCAAGGCCGTTCTCGTCTCTGGCGGACAGCCTAAAAACAAGACAGCCGGAGCAACGAACCCATATTCAGCGGGCGAACCGAAAACGCCGGCATTTTGGGCAACCGTTGCGGGCGGTTCGCTGCTTACACTGGCCCTGATCTTCTTCGGTGTATTTGCCCTGCGACGCTCGAAGGCGGGCGCCGGACGCACCCAATCTCTAGCAAAATGAAATATCTCAAAGTAATACCTGCAATCATCGCCTTTCTTTTCGTCACCGGATTTACCGAATGCTATAAACCGGTGACCAATTCCGGTTTGCCCAAGAATATCAAAACGATTGCCGTTCCGGCGTTCCAGTTTGAGGCAAAAGGAATGCGGTACCGCGTCGAATCGCGGTTTACCGAGGCCGTTACGCGCGAGATAATCCGCCGCGGAAACGGGCTAAAGGTGCAGGGAACGCGGACCGGTGCGGATGCCGTTGTCGAGGGCACGATACGTGATTTCAGCTTCTCCGGCGTCCTGCTTGATCGAGAGGGACGTGCACGCGTTTACGAAGTAACGATCGTCGGAGCGGTGACGATCCGCGAACTCAAACAAGGCAAGATACTCTACGACAACCAGAATTTCGTATTTCGCGATTCGTTCGAATTCAGCGAAGATCCGCGTTCTTTCTTTAACGAAGAAGACCCCGCCGTCGACCGCATGGCCCGAGCTTTTGCCGAATCCGTCGTCTCTGCGTTCGTAAATGGAATAGGCGTGAATGAAGAGAAGAAGTAGGAATATTTGCCACAGATGGACACGGATAAAGAAGGATCAGAGTCAAAGCTCTTTCCTTAAATCTGTGTTTATCTGTGTGATTTGTGGCTAGTTTTCCTTGTGCCTTTTCGCGGCAGATAAATTCTTATGGCAGCGTTGACGAGAGAACAGCTTTGGAATCAACTGAAAGCCGGCAATATTCTGCCGGTCTATGTTCTCTTCGGCGTCGAGGCGCAGCTTCGCGATAAGGCTGTAAAGGCGATCGCGGACAAGTGCTTTGGCGACTGCGATCTGCGCGACTTTAACGAGGACGAATTTAGTCTGAACTCGGAGGAAAATCTGCAGCGCGCATTCGCCGCAGCAAACCAATTGCCGATGATGGCAACGCGGCGCGTGATCAGGATCACGGACGTTCGGATAACGGCCGGTGGCAAGAATGACACGATCAAAGAGGAACACGAGGCGGCGTTAAAGGCCTATTTGGAGAATCCGTCGCCCTCGTCCGTGGTCATATTTATTTCCGATGATCTCAATGGTGTTCGGAAAATGGGAAAGCTGCTGCGCCTCCAACCGGGCGCGGTAGAGTTTGCGATTCTTGAAGACGGTGATCTGGCGACGATGGCCCGGCGCGGCTTTGACGGACACGGCATCAGAATAGATGAGACCACGATCCGCTATCTCGTTTCGCTTGTCGGGCCGAATGTTCGAAGGATCACGAATGAGGTAAATAAGCTCGCGGCGGCTGCGATGCCCGATCGCGTTGTAGATGTCGATTTGATCGACGCTTTGGTGCCCAATACGCGCGCGATCACTAATTTCGCGTTGACCGACCAGATCGTACGCAAGAATAAGGCAAAGGCTCTTGGGATATTGCGAAAGATACTAGACGACGGTGCCGAGTCGGTAATGCTGTTGGGGCTGATCTCGTACAATTTTCGACGCCTGCTGATGGCCGCGGATATGATGTCGCGGGGCGTTGATCGCCGCGACGTGACACGCATAATGAACCTTCGTTACAGCGATCAGGAAGATTTCCTCAAAGCCGCACGTCACATCGGAGCACCAAAACTCGCCCACGCGCTCAAACGCATTGCCGAAACCGATATTGCGCTCAAATCGTCGCTTGGCGGCGGCGGGCCGGCCGGTTCTCGAATGCAGATCGAGATGCTCGTCTGCGAACTTGCAGCTCTTTAGTTTTTAGATCGGAGCCAGGCCGGCGGCTCTATTAAAGTAATTGTAAAGATCGTTATAGTCGCCAACCGCGCGATTCAGGATCAGCGGAAGTTGGGCGATATCCTGTGTATTGACGACGAGGTTGAGATTCCGTAGGAAAGCATCGTGGGCATTCATTGTCGCGGCTGCGTCTTCGAGTGAGACCAGGAACAGACGGCGCCGTTCGGACGAATACATCGCGTTCGCCTTCTGCTGGATGACGGCCGCGCCGCCGAGTTCGGGGGCGAAATCAGGCGAGAATATCAGCATCTCGGTCTTGCCTTCGCGAAGCCGTTCGTTTGCCTGTGCGGGTGTCTGGGCAACATAGACCTTGTATCCCGAAGCGGACAATAGCTTTGCCGTCTCATCTAGTCTTTCGCCAAGACAGAGTAAAATTCGTCGTGGTTTTTCGTTTTCCTCTTCGTCAGTATCGAGGGCACCTTTGTCCGTCTTCAATGCCGCCATCAATGAGCGCAAAGCACTATTGATCTGAATACCCGATTCCTTCGCCGCAAATTCCTGTGCTCCATCGGCAACGGCCGATGCCGGCTGGCTCGAGGCAAGTTGTTCGACCGTCGAGAGGCCCTTGCCTGCCGCGTCCTTTTGAACGCGGAGCATATTTTGGCATCGCGGACAGCGAACGGTGAAGTTGCCGCTCGGTATTTTTGATTCGTCTAGCTGTAAAGAAACAGAGCAGTTATCGCAGCGTATAATCATGGCTTTTGGTCAGTGGTCAGTTGATTGGTCCGTTACTCGATCATGTTCAATACCGAATCAGGATTTGATGCCGGTGGTGGTGGAGGTGCCGAGGCCAGGTTTTTAGCCTGTTGCGGGCGATTTGCGTTTGAATAATCCTCGGTCGATGAAAGGCCTTTGAGCTGTAGTAACAGGTTGTTTTGATTCGTCGCGAACGACAATCCGTCATCCATCGCGATATCACCGCATTCGATCATATCTCGAATGACCGAATCGAAATCCTGCATTCCGTCGATCTCGCCATCGCGGATAGCGTCGAGGAGTGACTTGCCCTCGCTCTCACCTTTTTCGATGTACTCGCGGGTTCGCGGATTCGATTTCAGGATCTCGACCGCTGCCATACGCCCTTTTCCGTCAGCCCGCGGTATCAAACGTTGCGACACGATATAGCGGAATGTCTGTGCAAGCCGTGTGCGGATAATACGCTCTTCGTTCTTCGGGTAAAGGCCGACGATACGGTCGATCGTCTTTGATGCATCGATCGTATGGAGCGTTGAGAGAACAAGGTGGCCTGTTTCGGCGGCTTCGAGAGCGATCTCGGCCGTTTCGAGGTCGCGCATCTCACCGACAAGAATTACCTTCGGAGCCTGACGAAGTGCGGCACGCAGAGCGGAGGCAAAAGTCTTGGTGTCGGCCCCGACTTCGCGTTGATTGATCGTCGATTTTTTATGATTGTGGAGAAACTCGATCGGGTCCTCGATCGTCACTATGTGGTAGGCCTTGATCTCGTTGATTCGATCGATGATCGCCGCGAGTGTCGAGCTTTTTCCCGAACCAGTCGGCCCGGTGAGCAGTACAATGCCGTTGCGAATCTCGGCAATATCGGCGAGCGTCTTTGGCAAACGAAGCGAATCAAAACTCGGGATCTGATGCGGAATTACACGCATGACGATCGAGAATGAATTTCGCTGCTGGAAAATATTTACACGAAAACGGCATTTGCCGGGCAGTGCGTAACTGAGATCGGCGGTGCGGTTTTTCCAAAGATGGTCGGCGGCGTCCGGATTATCACGAAGCAGCGACATCGCGATCATTTCGGTTTGATATTGCGTCAATTTGCCCAAACCGATGGGCGATGTCGGATAAAGAACACCGTTGATCTCAACCTGCGGCTTTTGATTGGCCGAAAAGTTTAGGTCACTGACGTTATCTGAAATGAGCAGCATCTGCTCAATTATGGGCGCTATATCTAGCAAACTCATTTGATGGATCTACTCCCGGATTGATTTACGATCGAGGCGGGCACGAAACTGGAACTAACAAGGCGAATCGAGGGCGAGCCCCTTACCGTTACCTATTATGAACTATCAAGCAGGAGAAATGCAAGACAATTATGTGCAATGACAAAACTGTTTATTCATATTGTGATGCGAACTCTCTGAACCGCTCGGGGATCACCGATCCGTCAGCAATAATCGCGCTGACGACAGCGATCGAATCAGCACCGGCGGCAAAAACGGAACCGGCATTTTCGAAATCTATACCACCGATAGCGACCAGTGGCAGGTCCGCTGTTATTTCCCGAACTCTTTGGAGAAGATGAAGGCCAACTACTGCATCCGGGTCTTTCTTTGTCGTTGTCCGAAAGATAGGGCCGAACGCCAGATATCTGATATCAAATGCGATTGCCTCTTGCACCTGTTCGATCGTGTGAGTGGAATATCCAATGATCGCGTCGGGGCCGAGAACACGGCGGACAGCATCGGGCGGAACGTCGGTTTGGCCGAGATGAACGCCGTGGGCACCGACCGCGAGTACAATATCGACACGGTCGTTGATGATGGAAATGACGTTGTTTTTGCGGCACAGGTCGACCGCTTTGACAGCATCGTCGAACCACTGGTTCGGTGCCGAGTATTTTTCTCTGAACTGGATTATTCCGGCTCCGCCATCTATGAGGCGTTTCGCTTGTTCGGTATGCGAAAGGCCCGATAGCCGGACATCGGTTATCGGATAAACTTTGGGAATTTCAAATTTCAAATTTTTGATCTCAAATCGCACTTTCGTTTTGATCGGACCAAATAGGTCCGCAACGCAAAAAGGATCATACCAATCCCTTCATCATCAGGTAACAATCTTCGCCGTTGGTATAATATTTGTGGACACGCTGGACGATCGTGTAGCCATTTCGTTGGTATAGCTTTTGAGCACCAGTGTTGCCGGTACGAACTTCGAGCATGATCGTGCCAAGTTTGCGGGCCCTGACGGCATCATCGATACGCGACAGCAGCCGCTCGGCGAGGCCGCGGCGGCGATGTTCGGGGGCAACGCCGATGGTCGTCAAATGGGCCGAACCGTTCTCATTCTCCATTACAAACGCAAACGCTACCATCTCACCGTTCGCCGACAAAACTCGATAGCTGATGGTTCTTGGCTCATTTAAAAGGTAATCGAAAGTGTGCTTTGTATAGTTATCGCCGTTTACAAAGCAGCGAATATTCAGCCTCAGAACTTCTTTCAATTGATCGATCGTCAACGGATGGACCGAATACGTCGTCGGAGGAGCGGGAACGATCACCTCCGGCTCGGAAAAGCGCGGTATCGCGAAAAAGTTTCGAATTGTCGTCAGAACCGCCATCGTTAGAGAATTAACATACAGTCGCCATAGCTGTAAAAGCGATATTCCGCAGTTACAGCGTGACGATAGGCTCTCATAGTAATTTCGTGCCCGCCAAACGATGATATAAGCACCAGAAGCGAACTCTGTGGCAGGTGAAAATTCGTCAGCAACGCATCAACTGCCCGAAACTTATACCCCGGCGTTATTGTCAGGTCGGCAATGCCGTTCCCCGCTTCGAAATGCTCGGCCTTGCGGATCGAGTGTTCTAATGCTCGCGTCGTCGTCGTGCCTATTGCGATTATACGACGACCCTCAGTTCTAGCCAGATTCAGCGTCTCAGCGTTTTGATCGCTGATATGATATGACTCAGGCGAGACCCGATGATCTGCGAGATCGTCGGCGCGAACAGGTTCGAAGGTTCCATAGCCGACATGTAGTGTTATCTCGGCGATCTCGGCACCGACGGCAGCCAGCCGTTCAAACATTTCCGGTGTAAAATGCAGACCCGCGGTCGGAGCTGCGATCGCACCGCGTTCTTTGGCATAGACCGTCTGATACCGTTCGCGATCGGTATCCAAGGCCGCACGATCGCGCCTAATATACGGCGGAAGTGGCGTCAATCCGATCCTGTTCAGGATCTCAAAGAAATCGCCGTCTGATTCAAACCTGACCCGCACTTTGCCGTCGGAGAGTTTTTCAATTACTTCAGCTGAAAGTGCCTCGTCAAATATGACCCGTTTTCCGGCATGCAGCCGTTTTGCCGGCCTCGCCAGAACGTCCCAGGTACCATCCGCAGTTTCGTTTACCAAAAACGCTTCGATCCTCGCCCCTGTTTCGGAACGGCCGATCAGGCGGGCCGGAAAAACTCTTGTGTTATTCAAAACGATCAGATCGCCGCGGCGGGCAAACGAAGGCAGGTCGGTAAACGAGTGATCGGCGAATCTGCTGGAGGATCGATCAACGACCAACATTCGCGATCCATCCCTTTTTTCAGATGCCGTCTGCGCTATCAAGTTCGCAGGCAATTCATAATCAAAATCGGAGATTCGCATAAACCAGTGTCGATCGTGCTGGAGCAAAAGGGCTTGAGACAAATATCAGATTCGCATATACTCGTACCTAATCAGTATGCACAGCTAAGATAATAATTGGCATCTTTTTATTTGATAATTGTATCAATATATTCCGGACACAGCCCAATTTCGGGTGTGTGGCCTTCGGCAGCAGAAGACGCCGCACAACCAGGAGGACAGCATGAAAAACAAACTATTTTACAACGCCTTTTTTGCAACCGCGTTGGTTGCGTTGGCGGCTTTGCCGTCGTTTGCTCAAACGCTTCGCTATGAAACCCAATATTCAAAATCAAAGGTCAGCGGTATCATCTCGAAGCTCGAGTCAAGCAGCGACAAGTTTCGCCGTGATTTCGACCGTGCGATGGACAACAGCCGACGAAATAATACGAACGCCGAAGATCAATACAACGACAACGTTCGAGATTTTGAGAATTCGCTTGACGAACTCCGCAGCGAATTTAATCGGACCAATTCTTGGTGGACAACGCGAAATCAAGTGCAGAATGTCATTGATGACGGTCAAACTGTCAACCAAATGATGAACTCGATCTCGTTCCGCCGGACACTCGAACGTCAATGGAACGCGATGAGAAATGACCTGAACACTCTCGCCGACACTTACGATCTGCCGGGCCTCAACGGCGGCGGCTGGAATGGCGGCGGCGGTTGGAACGGTGGTTCCGGCAACACAAGCACACCGCCGAGTTGGGCTCAAGGAACATTTTACGGGACGGCGCCAAACGGAACCCAGATAACATTGACGATCGGTCGTGATGGAACCGCAACCGCGAACATCGGCGGGTCGCCGACGTACGGCACCTATAACCGCGGCATAATAACCTTCGGCGGAAATCAGGCTCGCGTAAACAAGACAAACGCCGGTTTGGAAACTGTTAGCACGATGAACGGTGAGACTATCCGATACAGCCGAAACGGCGGTGGTTGGGACGGCGGAAATAATGGCGGTCAGACGAGTAATCCTCCGAGTTGGGCACAGGGCACATTCTACGGAACAGCTCCTAACGGATCGCAGATCACGCTGACGATAGACAACTCTGGCAGGGCGACCGCCAATATTGGCGGCTCAGTAACCTACGGAGCTTATAATCGGGGGATCATTACCTTTGGCGGAAATCAGGCCCGAGTCAACAAAACAAACGCGGGCCTCGAGACCGTCAGCACGATGAACCGTGAGACAATCCAATACAGTCGCAACAGTTGGGGCGGCGGTAATGGTGGCGGGAACACGGGCGGACGTCCACCAAGCTGGGCTATCGGCACATTCAGGGCGACAAATTCGCCAAACGGTGGTTCAATCATTATGACGATTAATCGTGATGGTAATGTGTTCGTCAGCATGAACGGAGGAGCTTCGAGTTCGTCTGGCTCACTAGACGGATCGCTTCTGACGATAGGGGAAAATACGGCTCGCGTTTATCGTGAGGGCAACGGGTTTCGTACGGTATCAACCGGAGACGGGCAGACCATCTATTACGTGAAGAACTAAGATCGTAATTTCGTAAATTGGAAAAGGAAAAGAGCCCGTTTTCATTGAGAAAACAGGCTCTTTTTACACTGAAATAGCCCGGAAATTTGTAAGACAATTATCATTCGTTTTCAAAATATCACCTCAGTGATTACGCCCTTATTCCCTTTCGGCGATTTTGATCTGGCCAGCCACCATCTCGACTATGAAGAAGTTCGAAGGAAAAATGTTCCAAAGTATTTTCGTTATAGGGGGGGCACTCTTAATTCTGTTTGCCCGGCGTCCAAGTGCATTCCTTAGCCCACAGTTTTGGGCTGAGGATGGCAGGAACTGGTACGCGGATGCATATAATCACGGCATTCTATTCTCATTGACAACACCGGAAAATGGGTACTTTCAAACCTTCTCGCGGCTCATCGCAATCTTAAGTCAGACACTTCCACTAAAATTCGGGCCGATTTTGTTTCTCGCTGCAGCGTGTGTCGTCCAAATCACAACCGCAGTTTTTATCATTTCTCCGCGAATGTCGGGAATCGTGCCGAGCCGAAACTGGCGGATCCTGCTTGCCTTTCTATATCTTGCTATCCCGCATTCCTGGGAAATTCATACGAATATCACAAATTCTCAATGGCATTTGGCGTTGCTCGCATGTCTGATCTTGCTGGCAGAGCCGGCAGTAACTAAGGCCGGCAAAATCTTTGACATCGCGATGTGTATGTTTGCTGCCCTAAGCGGCCCATTCAGCGTTTTGTTGTTACCAATTTCCCTTATTCAGATTTTCCGGCGAAAGAACACGATGAGCATCGCATTCTTCACCATTCTACTAGCTGCCGGAGCTATTCAGTCTTGGGCATATTTTACCGCAGGTAGAACGGTGCCACCTCATCTCGAGGCCGGAGTTGAGTATTTTTTTTGGATCGTTAGCCGCCATCTCCTCATCAGCCCGCTGATCGGCGGACGTGGATTCGAACGGTTGGCGCCAACTATGCTCTGGAGCTACGTCACTGCCGTGTTGGTGACCATTGTTGGTACCGGAACTGCACTATATGCGTTCGTTCGAGGTAGGCCGGAAATTAGACTCGTGATGATATTTGCGGTTTTAATCGTTTGTGCCGCATTGGCATCACCGGCTGTGACCCGCGAATACGGACAATGGCCGTTTATCGCGTCGAACGAAGTTGCTTTCAGGTATTGGTTCATTCCAACTTTTGCTATCTATGTGACGCTGGTGTGTTTTGCGTCGAGCAATGCAAACCGTGCGGCCCTGATATTTGCCCGAGTAGCGCTGATCGTCTCATTGGTCGGTGTTATTGCCGATTTCAGGCTCTCACCTTTTGAGGATTTGGAGTTTCAGAGACGCGCGGAGGAATTCGAAGCTGCCCCAACGGGCGCGAAAGTCACGTTCCCAATCAATCCAGATTGGGACATGACTCTCATTAAAAAGTAGTTAGTTAAGTAAAAGATGTGGTACCGAGGGTCGGAGTCGAACCGACATGGGCGTTAAGCCCGCTAGATTTTGAGTCTAGTGCGTATACCAATTTCGCCACCCCGGCAAGGTGAACTAAAAATAATACTTTTCTTCGAATCGCAGGTCAAGACGCGCGAGCGCGAGAAGCGGATATGTTAGTTGGCGCAGCCGCATGTAAAGCCGTCGGTCACGCTCAGATCATCGATGTATTGGCCTTCGCGTGTACCGCCGATGTCGGTGCCGACGCGCCAACGCAATTGGACCAGATTTCCCGCTGCCGACGGCGGCATACGGATCGCAGTTGTAATGAACTCGGATGTTTGATTGATTCCGCTGCGGCCGGACCAGCCGGGGCGTCCACCAAGCGGATTAGAGCAGCACGTATCGAGAAGGCCGTCGTAGCCGCCTGATTCGAAGAGTCCACCTGCCGTGATAATGTCGGCCCACGGCCCATTTCCTATCTTGATCTCGAGCACCGAGCCGTCATAGAGGCGGTTGCGGAGGAACGTAGTTTCGAACTCGTACCAATTGCGGAACGACAAGCGGCCGTTCGGCGTTAAGATCCGAAACGCCGGCGTGACCATCTCATTCTGGCCGAACTGAAATGGATCTGGAGAAAATGCGGATTTCGAACCCGATTGCGAACGAGCGTTCGAAGCGGTCCAGTTGATGCCGCCGTCTATCTTTGTCCGCGTCCATCGAACCGGCAGTGCCGCCTGAGGCGTACGGTCGAAATTTTGGAAAAATGCGATTCGGGGTTCGCCGCTCGCCAACTGTATTTGTAGAATTCCGAGCGACAAGAAGCCGTCCGACAACTGTAAGGGCAGGATCAAGGGATCTCCGCAGCTAAAAGTTGGCGAGACGGTAAATGTGAACGAACGTGTTACGCTAGCGCCGCCTGCGGACATCGCTCCGTAAAACTGGGCCGGACTAGCGTTTGTAATGCCATTGATAGCGAGCAGATCGGCTTTGAGATTCTGTGTGGCGATCGGGCCCGTGTTCCGCAGCGAGATGTTCATCGTAATCGTCTCGCCTGGCTCGGCGATGCGGTTTGCACGGCAACTCTCGCTGGTGAATTGGAGGCCGTTATCTTCGATGACAGCAATTGGCGTTAGAGCAAAATCACGCACGACTGTCTGTCCGTCGGCGACAGGAATTGTAAACGAGCCTGTCCGGTAACCTCTCGCCGAAGCTGTTATCTCAAGATTGCCAGGAAGTACGCTCATCGGCCCGTACGTGCCGTTGGCGGCGGTGTTTCGTGTAAACGGATAGGTGTTGATCACCGCGCCTTCGATCGGCAGACCGGTCGATGCATTGGTGACGGTTCCCGAGATGGCAGCGCGCGGTCCCGGCGTACATTCACTAAACTTGAACCGGCCGATCCGGCTCAGCCAGGTAAAATCGCTGAAATCCTCGCTCGCTTGCGTGTAATATTCGCCGGTCTGCCAAAATGTGCAATCATCAACCGGATCAACACTCATTCCCGCATAGTCACCCCAACGCCAACCAAAAGCCTTTTGCACGCCGCTGCCAGACATCAGCGTTTCCTCGGTGCGGAATGTTCCGGCCGGTTCGGAGGCGAGACGGCCGGAGTAGAGGATCGAGGGTTTCTTTATATCCGAAACGTAGTTGTATCCGACCGCGATATTGCCTTGATTATCTTGTGCGACGCTGCCGATCCAACGAGAGCCGGTAAATTCACCGATAGTCGACTGTTCAGTAACCGTAAACGCTCCGACGGTTCGTTTCAACTCATAAACTCGAACACCGGCCCGATAAGGCTCGCCAGGAGATATCCGGACGGTCTGGTTAACTACCAGCGATTCGCTCGTGCCGAAATTACGATAGGCCAGACGGTAATTTAAACGGTCGCTGTTTGAATCGAGACGCTCGCCGGGAGCGGGCTGGGCAATATCTGTCCGGTCAGGAGGACTGGTGGGGTCGAACGCCGCCACCGCTAACGGGCTCTCGGGACGTTCGGTAAACGTCGAAGCCAGTGGATCTGCAAAGTTTGGCCGAAAATCGAACAGGCGAAGAGCATCGGCCGCATCGCCGTATTCGGTCGCGGAATAGCTCACAAATACATTCGGAGCACCGATCGCAGGAGGCCGCAGACCGTCCAAGTCAGACGGAAGAATATTGCCTAAACGTGCAGTCGAAAATGACGGGCGACTAAAGTAAACATAACCCGCCGTCGGGTCGCCGACAAGAATTTTCGTTCGATCGAACGCAAACATTCCAGTACCGACGTATTCGGCGCCGAGGAATTCCTCAGTGGACATATAATAACCGTCGGGCCAGACCCCAAATTTTGGAAAATCGTTGATCTTCACATTCGGCATCGCAAATTCGTACGCATAATATGCCCCGGCCGGATCGCCTGTCTTCGAAACGGCGATCATCTGCCTAAACGGCGGAAACGCCTGGCAATACTGGCTGATCAACCAGCGATCGGCCAACGGATCGTATAGAACGACCGGCAGCCCGTCGTTACGGGTCGAACACACCGTGTTGAGCGGTGCGAACAGTGTTCTGATCGGCGTCGGCGATGTCATCGGCACGCCATTCTTGTCATAGACACGAAAGAGCGAATTGACTATCTGCACATAGTGATTCGGTGATGGCCATGTACAATCCTCGTGTTGTATCGGAATACAATCATTTGCTCGAACAACGCGCACCGAACGAAGGGCTGTTCTCGTTGCGCACACTGACCAAGCTGAAATCACTTCGTCTCATGGCGTGTCGATTGAATTCTGCCAATTTCGATTTGTTTGGCGTGTTGACGTCATGTCCG
>JANLTF010000055.1:0-16579 GCA_031362825.1 Acidobacteriota bacterium
GGTATTCAAAAACATGAGCGGACCAAGGCGGGCTTCTCCGTTGTCGAACTTTTGGTCGTCCTCGGGATTATTGCCCTCCTGTCGGCGATCTCGCTGCCGTATATCGTTAACTACAAAAAGGTATACAAATCCGAAGATCAGGCACTTAAAGTGATCGACCTCATGCGCGAGGCCAATCAACTCGCTATCACTCGCCGCCGGACGATGCGTTTTGAGATCGACCTGACCAATAACACGGTCGCGATCATCGATGAGAACGGTACTGGTCCGGATACATCGGTCAAAGAGATCCCGCTCGAAATGACCAGGGACGTCCGCATAGATTCGCTGCCGACCGGCGTTACAAAGCCAAATCCGCCGAATTATACCGATATTGCCTTCACGACCGACGCGATCGGGCATATGGAGGGAGCAACGTCGGTGATCGGCAATCAGGTTTGGCAAGCCAGATTCCGGAGTGACGGTTCGATGGTCAATGCTGCGAATACGCCGATCAGCGTCAACATCTATTCATGGCCTCCGGTCACGCCGGGCAGCACTAGTCCGCGGAGCAAGCTGGAGGTTCGGGCGATCACGGTGTTTGGCGGCAGCGGCGCGATCAGATATTGGAAACACGACGGAACGAATTTTGTCGCAAGTCAGTAACAGTTAGCAGGTGAATATGAAAAGCAGGTCAGAAGCAGGTTTTTCCTACATTGATGTGATGATCGCGCTCATTATCCTACTGGTTGGGATATTGGCGCTTATGGCGGGTATTTCGGGTTCAGTACTACAAACCAGGGGCCAGGGGCAGCAGTTGCTTGCCAAGCAGGTTGCAACATCGACGATGGAATCGATCATGTCCGTAAAGGAAACCGACGCCGCACGTCTAGGCTGGAAGGCGATAGGCAACGTCGGCAGCAATCCCGATGACAACGGCGTCAACCAAGGCATTTTCGTAAACGGCTTTCAGCCGGTTTATCCGGACCCCGGTGCTGACGAGGTGATCGGGACCGCCGACGATACTGGTACCGCGATCCAGCAGCTTCAACGAAAGATCGAGATCACCGACGTGTGCGATCCGGATCGTCCGTCACCTGCGCCGCTTTGCAATCCGGTGGGAACCTCGAAGGTGCGCATTCGGATGGTGCTTGTAACCATCACATATAACGTAGGTAACATTCAGCGTCAGGAGCTGTTGCGAACGGTACTTACTGACTACGCCGTCACTAATTAATGGAATTTTATGCGGAATATTGCAATTAACACCGAGTCAAATACACTGTCAGGAAAGAATGGCCAGGCCGGTTTTTCGCTTCTCGAACTGATGGTTTCGATGGTCATTTTTATGATCGTCACGGGGTCGGTCTGGGGCGTGCTTCGCGTCGCGCAGCAGAGCCGTGGCGTTGTCAATCAGCAGGTGCAGCTTGCAAAAAACGTACGTCTCGGCCTCAACCTGCTCGGCCGCGACACTTACAATGCGGGCTACGGCTATCCGCTCAGGAACACGGTGATCCTGCCGGATAACCGAATATCGACGTTGATAGGCATTCCGATCGATTTTGACACGACCCGCGACACGATCCCGCCGATCATTGCAGGAAATAACATCACGGTCAACACCTACAACACCGTTGCCAACACGCGAACCGACCAGGTCACTTTCCTTTTTAAGGACACGACCTTTAATCTCGTTGGGACAGGGGCCGCTGCGGTCTCGCAACCGCTAAGCATAAATGCCGCCAGTACGACGAGCGGCGGGATCGATGAGATCGTCCCGATATCGGGTAGCAATTCAGTCTGCAATGTAAATGACCTTTACCTGATAACCGGAGCCTCGGGATCAACGCTTGGCGTTGTCACCGCCAAGAGCGGCACGAACATCGTTCAGTTCTCAAACGGAGACATACTCGGATTCAACCAAACCGGCACATCCGGTCCGCTGCGTTCGATCACAACGCCGGCAAGCATGACCCGCGTTAAGATGGTGAGCTATTTCCTAACCGCAGACGGCACATTGACGCGGCGCGAATTTGTAAATGTAGCACCGGTAACACCCGCAGTCGCATTTGTCGATGAGCCGCTGGTCTACAACGTCGAGAATTTTCAGATCCAATATGTTTTGGACGACGGAACTCTGGTTGACAATCCGAGCGCCGGAGCAGACGGCACAGCCGGAACGGCAGATGACTCCGCCGCCGCACTCGCAGCGGTCAGACAGGTTCGGTTTACGGTAAGCGTGCGGTCAATCGAGCTGAATTCGCTTGGGCAGCCATATCGCGAAACGATGACCTCGACCTTTGCAACACGAAATTTAGGATACGACGCAAATTAGAGCTGAATGGGGCAAATAGAGATGAACGAAATGAGATCTAATGAAATTCGACGCGTAAGAATGATTGATGACCGCGGCCAAAAAGGCACAGCGATCGTCATATCGTTGTTTGTACTCGCGCTGATCACAGTTTTTGTTGCATTGGCGCTAACGCGTTCGTCGTCCGAGGCAGCCGCAGTTGGTAACGAAACGGCTGAGGGCCGGACGTTCTATGCGGCGCAGGGAAGCCTCGAGACGATGACGCGAAATTTCAACAAGGTTTTCGAGGTCAAGCTTAACCCGACCACTGCGGAACTAGACGCCGTCCGGACTACTCCAGTGCAGGGACTTAGCTCGGACTACACTTTCCTTCAGGAACTCGACTCGACTTCAACCCGCACAAACGTCGTGCTTTCGGGCGGCCCGTTCTCCGGTCTCTATGCGATCCGCGACAACTGGCGTCTGCGAACCACCGCGACGAACAATACGGGCGTTCAGGTGCAGTTGACGAGAAACGTACTGAATAATCGCGTTCCGATCTTTCAATTTGGTATCTTCTATGACGACGATCTTGAGCTGTTTCGGCCTCCGAGATTTAGCTTTGGCGGACGCGTCCATTCCAACCGCAATTTCTTTGTCTCGCCGGGCAGCGAAGGCGTTTATTTCAATTCACGTGTGACCGCTGTCGGCCATATCATAACGCAAACCTGGCGCAACTGGGACACGACTGATTCAGGGAATCAAGAGACATACATCAAGAACGCGTCGGGCGTGGACAAGCAGCTTTTGCCCGCTCAAGGCAGTGTCCTGAACACGAGTTCCGGCGCATCGGACAATATTTTTGCCTCGCAGCCGTCCATGCCGCCGAGCAAATTAAACACCAGCTTCGAGACGCAAAGTGCGATCTTTGACGGCAATCTAAAAAACCTTGTTGCTCCACTAAAGCTTCCGATCAAGATAGACAGCGAGCAGAACGACTTGATCGAAATGATCAAACGCGGCAAAAAGATCGCAGATACGGCCGGCGGCGACCTCTTCTCCAATGCCGGGACGCTGGCGCCGGTTACTGCGAGCACGCAGGATTCGGACATTCTCAAAGAAGAGCGTTTTGCAAACAAGCCCGGTATCCGCATTTCCCTCGCTGACAGCAAAGCCAAACTTCCGGGTTGCGCATCAGGAGTCGGAACGACAGCAATATCGGGACCTTGCGGTGTGCGGCTCGACGGCTTTAAAGATGGAACGGGACCCGTTCCCTTACCGACTCCGTCGGCAACTCCCGACCGGGCACGCGGCTATCAGCCACTGGGAATGAAATTAACTGCCGCCGCAACTACCTTTGACTACATCCCAACTCGGGCAAACGGCGAGCGTCTCTTTACGGGCGGGTCACGCGAGGTCTGGATCAAGGTCGAGACCGTTGACAGCAACGCCGGTACAGGTGCGATAACAACTAAAGATATAACCGTGGATTTCTTAAGTCTAGGTATCACCGAAGTGGCTTCGACGGATCTCGCGCTGGCCGCGTATTCCGGCACTCGCGCCGATAACGGCACTGTAACAAGCCCGAGTGCCAACATCACGGCCACAGCCGTCCAAACAGCTTCGACATATCCCGATAGCCGTTCGGTAATCAAACTGCAGCGTTTTGAGATCTTCGGGCCGGCGATACCAAACACGGGAAATTATCTCTATTCTTACGGCTCAGGTTCGACTGCGATAAACGTAGTCAGGCGTTATAGCGGAGCCGACGCTACCAAGATCGCTAACGGATGTGCAACCGGATGTACGGCGCGAAATGCGGACCCCAACACCGGCCTCGAACAATACGCACATCTAAAACTTGCAACCTTGAACGGAACCGCAAACGAGGCTGTGATCCCGTTTCCGATCGAGCTTTTTGATTCACGCGAGGGCGAGTATTACGATGATGATGCCCGCTATACTGCGGGTCAGGTGACGCAAAACGGCGTGATGAGCCTCGTTGACATTGACGTTGCCAATTTACGGCGTTTTCTTCGCGGAGATTACGACGGATTATTTAGACCTACGACAAACTTTCCATCGGGCCTTCGCAGCACCGACATTCCCCAGCGGCAAGGTTGGGTGGTATATCTTTCCGACCGTCGGGGCGACGCTGATTTTGACGGGCAATACGATATGGAAGACGTCTATGGGGCCGCTCCGGGAAACGATGGTATTCTTCAGATAAACGAAGATACCAACGGCAATGGAATTCTTGATGCGAAGTACTATTCCGGTCCGACAGCCGAAACCTGTGTCGGCACGGCCACTACGTGTGAGGCTCCGAAATACTCCGAATCGCTTACACCGGATGCCGCAGCCGTTGACGATCACAAGCATTACCGGCGAGGCGTCAGGCTCATAAACGGAACGACGATCCCGGGGATCTACGACACGACAACGCCTGCCAATACTAAAGGTTTTACTTTTGCCTCAGAGAACGGCATCTACGTCGAGGGCAATTACAACGCGACCGGCGTCAACAGTGTCCCAACCACGGGCAACTCAGCGTATTCGGAATATCTTCCGTTCAATACGGCGATGCATATTCCCGCCTCGGTCGTCGGCGACGCAGTGACAGTGCTTTCAAACGCGTGGAACGACGCCGAGAGTTTTGCTACGCCATACAGCGCTAATTCGAGACAGGCCGCAAATACGACCGTTCGCTTCGCGATGATCGCGGGCGATGCTCTTGCCAACAAGCATGTCTCACCCGGGCAAGGCGGCACCGGCCCGTGGCAAAATCTAAACGGTGGTGTGCATAACTTCAAACGTTTTCTGGAAACCTGGTCAGGTGACCGGCTTGATTTCAGCGGATCGCTGATCAATCTGTTTGTCGCGCAAAATAATAACGGTACATTTAAATGCTGCGAAACGGTTTACAACCCGCCAGTACGTAATTGGGTGTTCGACAGCACTTTCCTCGACCCGGACCGGCTGCCTCCGGGGACGCCGTATTTCCAATACGTTCAGACAACGGGATTCCAGCGTACGAACGACTAACAAATTCGGAACCGCCAGCGTAAGCGCGCGGCGAAAGACTCGATCAAGGCCTCGCTCATTCTTACGGCGAGGCTTTTTTTGATGGCTATCATCCGTGTCATTCCGGGCTATTCTCCGTCGCGTGGCTTTTCCGAACTTTGAACATATAATGTCGTATTGTGAATGTGGTGTTTTCGCGGCGTTTTGGTTTTAGAGAATGAGAGAATTGAGCCTTAATAATTGTCGTATCGACAAACGGTACGACATCCGTGAAACACTCGGGCGGGGCAGCTATGCTGAGATATTCCTGGCGGCTGACACGCTGGCTTCGCCGCAATCGCCTCATAGTCAGGTCGTTATCAAGGCGCTAAATGTTTTCCTGCAAGACGACCTCGACACCGACCTCGAACGCACGCTCGTAGAGAATTTCCAAAACGAGGCAATAGCCCTCGATCGTGTTCGCCACCCGAACATCATCAGCCGCATCGGCCACGGCACGGCCCGTGATCTGAAAGGCACTGTTTTTCATTACCTTGTTCTCGAATATCTCTCCGGCGGCGACCTGCAAAATGCTGTCCGGAAAAGGGAATTGACGCTCGTTCAAGTCCTCAATTACGTCGAACAGATCTGTGCCGGCCTCGGCCACGCACACAAAAGCGGCGTCATCCACCGCGATATCAAACCGCAAAATCTGCTGCTCACCGGCGATCTCGCGACTGTAAAGATCGCGGATTTCGGCGTCGCGAGATTTTCGATCGCCGCCTCGCCAATAACCCGGGTCGGCACAAACGTTTACGCCCCGCCCGAACACAGCCCGATGACGGTGGGAAGCGGAGACGAATTTGAAGAAGCTGCGTTGACCCCCGCGGCCGATATTTATTCGCTCGCGAAATCAATCTACACACTGGTCACGCGCGAAGCCCCGCGGGCATATACAAACCGTGCGATCGATGATCTTCCCGCCGCGTTCCGTTACGAAGAATGGGCCGACGATCTCATTCGCGTTCTAAAACGGGCAACTCAGTCCGATCCGTCGATGCGCCCCCAGACGGTCGAAGATCTCTGGATCGACCTCAACATTGTCCGCCAGATCGCCGCAGACGGTGACGAAACAAGCACCGTGATTCGCACGCGCGACGCCGAACCACAGGCTCACGTTGCCCGAGGCTACACGCCGATCGTGCCGGCACAGCCGCATTTCGACGCCGTCGACGAAACCCGCATCGACACACCGCCGCCAACCATCCGTGCACCTTTTGCCGCGCCGCCGCTCGTGATGCCTCCGCAAAATACGCGGCCAAATATTACGGTTTCACCACACGCTCCGCCGACAAAGACGGTGATCGGCGCAAATGCGGTTCAAACGGCCGAAAAGCCCAAAAAGAAACGAAGAAAACTGCGGGCATTCGCGATATTTATGATATTGATCGTGGCATTTGGCGGCATTCTCTTTGGTACGGCCAACTATATGCGAAGCAAGTCGATCTTGCCCGAGATAAGAAATCCGTTCAAGGTTCAGACCGCCGTTGCGAACGAGAATGTAAATTTACGGTCAGGCCCTACTGCGGACAGTGATAGAATTGGTTTGGTAACAAAGAATTCAAAGGTTAAGATTGTAAATTCACAGAATAACTGGTATCAAGTTGATGTAATTGAGCAAGGGCAAGCCAAGAATGGCGCACCCGCCGCAACTCGCGGCTGGCTTAACGGCAAATTTCTGGATATCGACAAAAATTAAGAGATGAGCGTACTCAATAAAGTTAGAAGCTGGATAGACGGCGACTCTTCCGAGCGAGCCCTCGAACAGGCTGCCCGCGACGCCCAGGTAAAACCTCGTAGCAAGGCCGAGGAATTCATCGTCCAGATCGCCCGCGAGATCGAAGGCGTGATGCAGGCCGAAATGGTCCCGCTGCCGCAGGGAACTACGATAATTCCCAGCGAATACACGATCTTTCTCAGCGCCGAGGACGACAAAGAATGGCAGGGCGTCAAACGAAAAGGCCTCGAACAAGGCCTCTATCACATCCTCGCCGAACGGGCGAAAGAGATCGCCGGCAAGAAAAAGCTCGAGACAAAATCCTTTATCATCGAGCTTCGCATCGACGGCACGCTGAACAAAGGCGACCTCCGCGTGCAGCACAGTTGGGAAGAATCGGCGAGCAATAAGACCGGTGTGCTTTCACGCCCGAAATCGCTGCCTCAGATACCAGCGGTTCCAGCCGCCGTCCCGGTGATGACACCGATCCAGCACAATCCCGTTCCGTCCACAAACCCGAACGTAAGGCCGACCCCGGCATTGCCTTATCAAGGACACACCGAAGCTCCGCCCACAATGCCTCGAGCCAAAATTCAGCAGGCCATTCCGCTGGCCGGGGAAGATAGCGAAGAAATGACGCACGTTGCCAATCGTATGACGGAGATATATCGTCTCGAAATCTGGCGTAACGGCGTAAGGCAAAACGTTGTGCCGATCTATCAAAACGAGATCGTCATCGGCCGCGGTTCCAAATCAAAACCGGTCGACATACCGCTCTCAGGCGACGTCGAGATCAGCCGCCGTCATTTGTCCTTGGTAACGGATGGAGCAGGGAATTTCTGGGCTGTGAACGAAGGCCGCAATCCTGCCGCCATCAATAATTACGAGCTTCCCGCCGGTCAACGCATTGCCGTCACGCCCGGATCTGCACTAAACATTTGCAGCTATATGCTGCGAATTCAACCGAAGTAAGGCTCACTGTTCGTACAATTCCCGCTCTACCTGCGGCAGAAATGTCCGCCGCAAACGGTCTGCCAAGGCCTGTGCTTCACGCAGATTGTCATTCGTTTCAGTAAGATTGGCCTGGATCGAGGTCAGCAGTTGGGTCAGGCTGGTTCTCTCGCTCTGGAGCTTTGATTTGCGGTTCTCGCGAAGCTCTTCGGTCTCCGTCGTTCCTTCGAATGCAGTGCTGTTATTTATGTTTCGCGGACGAAGGTCGATCTCGACCTGAGCAAGCCGGCTGCGGCTTGCATTGAATTTCTCGGTAAGTTCGATCTGTGCCTTTTGAAAGTTTGCGACCCGGATCTCGGTCCTCGTAAGCAACTCCATCCCGAGCACGAGCTTCTGTTGCTTCTCGGTTAGCGTCAGGCCGGTAACCTTTTCCCATTTATCGACAAAGGCCTTCAAGGTATCGCTCAGAGTGCGAACCGACGTCGAAATTCTATTGACGTCAGCCGACAGTACTTGCATCGGGTCGCGATATGTGGGCGAGGACGGTGTTTGTGCCGAGGCAACAGTTGCCGCGGCTACTAAAACAAAAAGGCTAAGACAGACGTTGTTCTTCATTACCATCCTCCGAGATCTTTGAATATTTAAGATAGACACGCAGTTATTGAGTATTTGTTGCAGACCAACGCTCAATGGTTGGCAGATCGCCCCTTTCGACGATCGCGATCAATTCGGCCAAAGTTGCCTCGACCATTTCGAGGATCTGCCCAGAATAATTAAATCTCGCAGAGCTCTGCTCAAATTCGTCACGGTCGAGGACTTGATAGCTCCTATCGGGCCAGACAACGATGTCGATGTCGAGGTCGATATAATTGAGTTCATCGCCGACGAACGTCGGCGGCATATTGATATTGCAGTAGTAATTGCGAAACGTGCCATCGGCCTCGTGAAAGCGAAAGATGTTGTACCAGCGGTCGAGCCAATAGTATTCGTATGAGATCGTTCCTTTTCGGATGATCCCAAGATCGCCATGTTCCACTTCACGGTCAAAAGTACCCACGAACATGAGCAGCGGATCATTGCGCTCGATCAATTCGCACTGCCAACTCCGGCGAACGGTTCCGTCAAAAGCAAGGGAATTGACCGTGACGGGCTTATTCTGCATCCGGCGTTCGCACAACGAGAACCGAACAATGGGCGTGATGAACCACTGAATTCGACACAGATCCGAGCAGCAAACGCTCCCAACGCTTATAGCCGTGCGAGCCCATGACGATCAAATCGGTCCCCATTTCCTCGGCCGTCTCAACGATCCGGCTGTCCGGCGAACCAAACAGAACATCGCCGGTTATTGCAACGCCATTGCCCTCATAATGGGAGCCAAGTCTTGCAGACGTATCAGCGACCACCTTCGCAGCATTCTCTTTCGCCGTCTTTTCAAGCTCAGTAGTATCGGGCAGGTAGCCGCCGTACAGATCGATCGACATCGGAACTGCCATATCGACCACGCTGATCAAATGGATCGAATCGTCCGCTCCGAGACATAGTTTCATTACCATTTCCGCGGCGGCATCGCCGTGCTTAGTTCCATCGGTTGCTAACAGAATCTTCATATTTTGGTTCTCCTTTTTTGAGATCTATTCTTCGTCGCTCGCCGGTTCGCGGCGAGTGTATGTGTTTCGCAGTTTTCCGAGCAATTCGAAAAGGATCAGTCTCTCGGTCTCTGACAGACCGACGAGACAACTTTCTTCGAGTTCGATCCACTGAGATTCGATCTGCGTCCGGATCGCGGTTCCTGCCCCGGTGAGGAATATCCGTTTTGAGCGGGCGTCGTTTTCGATGCTTTCGCGGCTTACAAGATTGACTTCTATGAGGCCATTCACCATCTTGTTAATTGTCGGAGCCGAAAGATTGAGTCGAGTTGCAAGATCGATCTGCCGCAGGCCGTCTTTTTCCCAGAGTTCGAAGAGGACAAATATCTGCCCGCCGTGCAGGCCGATCTGGCCCATTTGGCGTTCGAGGGAATTGCGAAACGCGGTCGTGACCTTCGCCAAGAGGTAGCTGACGGTCTGTTCAAAATCGATCTGAGCTGCCATAGTTACCTTTGTCATGGGGCTAATAATATACGATTAGCCGCCTATTTAGAAGTGATTAGCCAACTGATAATTAACAATTAGCATGCTAAGTATTGATTATTAGCATGCTAATAATCAACCGTTAGCATGGTACGTTTTTCTTCGAAGTAGGCTAAGATAAACTTATGGATAACAGCAAAAAGCTCAAAAATGCACGCAATTTACTGCTTAAACTGCATAAAGTCATGCTCGATCGGGAACGCGAGATCTACGAAGGCATTCACGGACCGCTTAAACCGACACAGTTCTTAAACGTTCTGTTGGAAGATATGGATTTTGACTGGCTGAGAAAATTCTCGATGCTTATCGTCGAGATAGATGAGATGTTCGCCGCCAAGGACGGCATACCGGTAGAGATGATCGAGGCAAACCTCGCTAAAGTAGAAGAACTAATCGAACTGCGTGAGCACGATGAGTTCTTCAAGGCAAAATACCAGTTCTCACTGCAGACCGTACCCGAGGCAGCGGCTTTGCATAGCGAGATCAAGGTAATAATTGCGACCTAGCGGCCGCTTTTCTTCCAGTCCGACATAAATCCTTCGAGGCCCTTGTCGGTCAGCGGATGTTTGACGAGCTGCGTGATCACCTTGAACGGGATCGTCGCTACATCCGCCCCGGCGAGGGCACAATCGACGATATGCATTGGATGCCGGATCGAAGCCGCAAGCACTTCGGTTGCGAAGCCGTAGTTGTCGTAGATCTGCACAATATCGCGAATAAGCACCATCCCGTCCTGACCAATGTCGTCGAGGCGTCCGATAAACGGCGAGATATAACTCGCCCCGGCCTTCGCCGCGAGCAAAGCCTGAGCGGCCGAGAAACACAGCGTCACATTGACCTTTGTGCCTTCTCCTCTGAAGGTCCGGCAAGCCTTGAGACCGTCAAGCGTCAACGGAACTTTAATGACGACATTGTCCGCGATTTTCGCGAGTTCTCGCCCTTCGCTGAGCATTCCGGCGGTGTCGAGGGCAGTAACTTCAGCCGAAACGTCCCCCTTGACGAGTTTGCAGATCTTAGCGATGTGCTCCTTAAAATCAACATCGCCTTCCTTCGCGACCAGCGAAGGATTCGTCGTAACACCATCGATCAATCCAAGCTCCACGGCCTCCTTGATCTCGTCTAAATTTGCTGTATCAATAAAGAATTTCATTTGTTTTGAAAACTATTCACTTATCACTATTAACAATTCACTGAATTAGAAAGTATTCCGATGCCCTCGATTTCCACTTCGCAAACGTCTCCATCCACCATTTTCGAAACTCCGGAAGGCGTTCCTGTGGCGATCACGTCGCCAGGATTTAAGGTCATCATGTTTGAAATATATCGTATCAGATGAGCGACTGGGAAGACCATCTGCGAAGTTCGCCCTTGCTGCTTCACCTCACCATTTACACGGCAAACGACCAAGATGTCAGTGACATCAAGTTCCGTTTCAATATGCGGCCCGATCGGGCAAAACGTGTCGAAGGACTTTCCGCGCGTGAATTGTATGTCCTTTTTCTGGATATCACGCGCCGTCACATCGTTTAGGCACGTATAACCCAAAACATAAGGCAAAACATCAATATCATTGGCTAAATCCTTACAGGTCTTAGATATAACCACAGCAAGCTCACCTTCATGTTCAACTTGAGATGAAACCTCAGGTATTACTATAGATTCACCGTTATGGATCAATGCCGACGGAGCTTTAAGGAACAAAAGCGGCTCGGTCGGCACATCGTTGCCCAGCTCCGCCGCGTGTGCGGCATAATTGCGGCCGACGCATACGATCTTAGACGGTTTGAAATCCGGGCCGATAGGGATCTTCATAGTTATCGTATCGAATCAGAAACCACGGCCGATTGCTCGCTCACATTCCCGGTCTTATCGGTCGCGGTTAGGTAATAGTAGTAAGTCTTGCCTGATTCGACCTTTTCGTCTTTGAATGTGTTTGTTTTAAGTAGCTCTGGCGTCAACAACTCCCATTTGTCTTTCGCGAGGTCCGGATCGGTCGATCGGTAGATCTTGTATCCGACGACGTCTTTCTCCGGGTTTACGGCGAAAAATATCGAGATCAGGTTTTGGCCGGCGGCCAGCGTGATCGATGACGGTGCCGACGGAGCGAAAGTATCAGTAGCCTTAAACTTGAGAATATTCGACTCCGAACTCTCCACCGGTTCCGCTTGCGTGCCGATCGAAACAGAGCGAATAAAATAGTAATAGTCTTTGCCGAACTCGAAGAACTCATCGTCAAAGCTCGCAATGGTTATCGGCGATTTGTTAAGCAATTTGCCGGGCTCTTTCTCTGATGTTGAGCGATAAATGTTGTAACCAAGCACGCTCGCAGGCGTTGAGCCGTCTATGTTTGCGGAAGGAGCTGTCCATTTCAATTTGATGGCGTCCTGCGATGGCTCGGCAGCGAGCGCCGAAGGAAACGCAGCGACCTTGGCGGTCGGTTCGATCATCAGGAAGTTCGAATACGACGCCTTTTGCCCCGAGGCGTTCGCCAAACGGATCGCGTATCTTAGCCGCACCTGTTGCCCCACAAATTGCAGTGCGTCAGAGTATTGCAGTGTTTTCAATCCAAAATCGTCATCGGTTATCTTGAGCGTCGCAATGAGATTGCTTTGCGAAGAGAATTCCTCTTCGGTCAACGCGATCGGCGAGTTGACAGGCTCGGCAAGTCGATAAATATCGGCGCGGTCGATGTTTAGGACGCTGTCAACCTTTGCATTTCGGGCGGGCATTTTCCAGGAGATGATGATCTTATTCCCGCGTTGAAAACCGGCGATCTCGACCTTCTGTGCAACCCGATCTGTCGGCGGCAAAGGCGGCTTGCGCTTCCCGCAGCCGACGAAAGAGAAAGTCGCGATCAGAAGTAGAAGCGAACCGCAGAGACGGGGAGACGCGGAGGAAACCAAGCAAAACGGATTACTTTCGAACATTCTATTCATTCAATTAGGTTTAGTCGCTCTGCGTCTCCGCGTCTCTGCGGTTAAAATTCTTTACAATATATACTGTCGCAAGTTCTGATCTTCGATCAATCCGCTCAGCTTTTCGTTGACGTAAGCGGCGTCGATGATCTGTTCTTTTTGTTCTAGTTCGCTGCCGAGGAAGCTGATTTCCTCAAGTAACTTCTCAACTAATGTGTGCAGCCGCCTCGCACCGATGTTTTCGGTGTTTTTGTTCATTTCCTCGGTCATCTCGGCCAGCTTATCGACGGCGTCGTCGGTGAACACGAGTTTAATGCCCTCCGTCTCGAGTAACGCTTGGTATTGCTTGATGAGCGAATTTTTCGGCTGGACGAGGATGCGTTTCAGGTCGTCTATTGTCAACGCTTCCAGCTCGACGCGGATCGGGAAGCGGCCTTGGAGTTCGGGTATTAGGTCCGAAGGTTTAGCGACGTGAAACGCTCCCGCGGCGATGAACAAAATGTGTTCGGTCGAGACCATGCCGTATTTTGTGTTGACGTTGGTGCCTTCGACGATCGGCAAAAGGTCGCGTTGGACGCCTTCGCGGGAGACTGCTGGGTTTCCACCGGATTCGCGCCCCGCGATCTTGTCTAGTTCATCGAGGAAAATGATGCCGGATTGCTGGGCACGATCCAATGCTTGCCGTGTGATCTGATCCATATCGACCAGATTCTCCTGCTCGTCTCGAAGCATGTATTCACGGGCATCGCCGAGAGGCATTTTCTTGCTGACGGTTTTCGTCGGGAACAGATTCCCGAGCATGTCACGCATATTCACGCCCATTTCTTCCATGCCCTGGCCGCCGATAAAATCGATCGAAGCGTTCGAGCGGTCCTGCGTATCAAAATCGATCAAACGGTCGTCGAGATCGCCCCGCTTTAGCTGTTCCCGCAGCTTCTCACGCGTCCGTGCGAGCGGTTTTTCGGCCGGATCGGTCGCTTCGTCCCCAAAATCGCTCTGATAGCTCATATCCGAAGGCGGAGGCAGTAATATATCGAGCAAACGCTCCTCGACATTTTGCTCGGCCCGCACATTTACGTCGTCAAAGGCCGTTTGCTTGGCCATATCGACGGCGACGTCGGCGAGTTCGCGGACCATCGATTCGACGTCGCGGCCCATGTAGCCGACCTCGGTGAATTTCGAGGCCTCGATCTTGATAAAAGGGGAATTCGCGAGCCGTGCGAGCCGCCGTGCGATCTCGGTCTTGCCGACGCCGGTAGAACCGATCATCAGAATATTCTTCGGCAAAACGTCCGCCGCCATCTCAGGAGCGAGCTTTTGCCGCCGGATTCGGTTCCGCAAAGCCACCGCCACCGCCTTCTTCGCCGCCGTCTGCCCGACCACGTATTTATCGAGTTCCGCAACGATCTCGCGAGGAGTCAGGTCGTCAAGTTTAGGTTTTGCCGGAGCGGTCTCACCGCCGAGATATATCGCCATTGAGTAAGATTCTAATATCTCGGCGTGGTCTTGTCACATTGGTATGGAAAAAGAAAAGGATGGGGAATTCACCACAGAGAGACTGAGAACACAGAGACTATTTCTGCTTTCTCTGTGCCCTCTGTGCCTCCGTGGTGAATTCCTAACGGTTCAACCTGCGTTTTATGGTTTTGGCCGAAATTGTGTGCTAATATTCGCGGCATTAGTTGAAAACATAGATGTACCAGTCGGGGAGGTTCGAAATGAGATATTTGATGTTTGCGGTCCTATTTTTGGTGTCGGCAATAGTCTTATCAGCTCAGGATAGTATTCGAGTTGGGGATACGGTCGATTTTAAGTGCACGCGAGTCTCCAGCGGCTGGTGCAGCGGCAAGGTCGAGTCGGTCAGCGCCGGCAGTGTTAAGATCCGCTGGGGAAATATGCGCGACCAGTTCTCGATGGTCAGCAGCGGTGACGTCCGTGTTCCTCCAAAGCCCGATAGCCCGGAGGCAACAGCCTTTAAGGAAGCGTTCGCGGCCGAGATCGGTACGCTTCAGCGAAATGCGCTTCGGATATTTGCTCACTACTATAAAGCCGACGAATTTTCCTATGCGGGCGGAACGCCCACGACGCCGGCGGGATGGCAGGAGCTGATGTCGCAGATGGCATCGGTCGATGCTCTGTGCAAAGGCAAGTATCGCGGCATGGCCAACCGAAGTCCGAGTGCCGCATGGCCCGGGCCGAGGCAGGGCGACCTCGACGCACGATACGGCGAATGGTGTGAGATAGCCGGTAGGCGGCTGGAATTCGAACCTCGCGTGCGGGCAGACGCTGCAAGCAATATGGCGATCATGCCCGGAGCAGACGATCTGAAACGGGCGCTTGAATACGAAGATAACCGCGTCGTCGATGACATTCAGTTATTGATGTACGAGCCGGAGAAATGGAAGGCACAAAACAGCGTTAAGCTAAAACCTCATTTCGCCACATACGGCGTCGCGATGCCGCCGACTTTCTTTGACAAGGTGATCGAAAGATCTGCCGAGCTTAAGGCAAAGATCGAACAGGGGGCACCGAGCCGTTCGTTTGAGACATCGGCGACTAAAGATGCGGCGGTCGAGACGTTTATCAAGGGCAAGTTCGTTGCCGAGTATCCGGGTTCGCAGATCTTAAAGGCCAGTCACAGCTATCCGAAATGGGCCAAGCGAGAAAGCCTCTCGCTCGTCGGCAGCGGTACGGGCTACAAACTTTACAAGGTCGAATACAATACGTACAAACGCGGCTGGGTATTAATGAAGATGCCAAACCGCCCGTTCTGTCAGGCCCGCGAATGGATCGTGGGGCAGGGTGCCAAGGGCCTGGTCGCCGTCAGCACGAGCAGTCAGGGGACTTTTATGAGCTGTCAGTAGTTGTTGAGGTAATATGAGGAACAAACAAACGGCCTTCCGACCGGCAATTGTTTTTGCCGGTTGGAAGGTCTCTTTATCGAGGAATTGTCCTACTTGATAACAGCGTTTCTACCGTCCGCGGCCTCTATACCAAAAGCCGCCGCCGCCGAACAGTAGTAATAATACGACGATAATAATAATGAGTGTTGTTGTATCCATTGCTTTATTCTCCTTACCACGCTCGATTATCCGCCACAGTGATTATAGTTTCCGTTCGCTGACGCACATAGGACTGCGACAGATCAGCTTGATCTGGAAAGCCCAAATTGGTCATTAATAAGGGAAAAAAGATAACTCGACAATGACAGTCGGGAAGGGCGGCTCTGCCCCCGCTCATAGAAACACAAAAAAGGCGGAACGATCAAATGATGTTCCGCCTTCTTACTTGTCACCTGTGACTTGTTACCTGTCACGATCAGGGATTCACCGTCACGTACGCCGGATCGGACGGTTGGCCGTAGTTGGCGTTGTTTTTGCGGAGCTGGACGTCGATCTGGACCTGTTCGGCGTCGCCGGGGACGGTCGGGGTGATAACGATGTCGGCAGTTTTGCCCTCGCAGGTGGCGTATTTGGTGCGGCTGCCGCCCTTTCGCGTGAGGTAAACGTCCCAAATGGTCGCGCCTTCG
>JANLTF010000127.1:0-6132 GCA_031362825.1 Acidobacteriota bacterium
TCTTTCCAGGTGCCTCATGGTGGCGGTGCGGGCGAGAAGCGGGATCGGAGTTAGTCTCCTTTACGCGGTCAAATAGCCGCATGAAAAAATTCAGCTTCAAGCCTCTCTACTCCAACGTCTTTCAACATCAGAGTACATCGCAACCGTTTAATTCATCATGCCATCTCCTTTAATTGTTCTTTACCGAAATTCTATCACCTAACGCTCGGAAGCCCGGCGGCAAATTCGACGATGGGCCTGATCAGATCGGTGTCGTAATTTGTTTTGACGTGCTGCATCACGGCTGTGATGCGCTCAAGGCCCATGCCCGTATCGACCGAAGGTGCCGGCAGCGGCATCAGGGTAAAAGTGCCGTCCTCGTTTTGCGTACGGTTGTACTGCATAAAGACGACGTTCCATATCTCCATCGTCGTGTCGCCTTCGCCGTTGACCCATTTTGGGTGGTTCGATTCAGGGTTGTCGGGCTCGTCGCCCATGTAATAGTGAATCTCCGAGCAGGGGCCGCAGGGGCCAGTGTCACCCATCTGCCAAAAATTGTCCTTGCGGCCGTAGCCTAAAATCCGCTCTGGTTTCGCTCCGGCAGCTTCCCATAGCGAACGGGCCTCGTCATCGGGGCCGACCTCATCGTCGCCCTCGAAAACCGAGAACCACAGCCTCGTTTCGTCGAGCTTGAGTTCGTTTACGAGAAAATCCCACGCATAAAGTATCGCCTCTTTCTTAAAATAATCACCAAACGAAAAATTGCCGAGCATCTCAAAAAAAGTGTGATGTCTCGCCGTCTTTCCTACTTCGTCGAGGTCGTTGTGTTTTCCGCCGGCACGGATGCATTTCTGCGACGAAACGGCCCGCGTGTAATCGCGTTTCTCGTTCCCAAGGAATACATCCTTGAACTGGTTCATGCCCGCGTTGGTAAATAACAGCGTCGGGTCGTCCGCCGGCAGTAGCGGCGACGAATGCACGACCTTATGCCCGTGGCGTTCAAAGTACTCAAGAAATCTGTCCCTGATCTCGTTTCCTGTCATACACCAAATCTAACACAGGGATGCAAAACGGCGGAAGCGCGAGTATCAACGAGCGTGCCGGCATAGTGATTTACCAATGCACGCTCATCAACACTCGCGTTTCCGCTTTCGGATATTTGCTTACTTCGAAGCCTTGAATTGCAACGCCACCGAATTCATACAGTATCGCAAACCGGTCGGCTGGGGGCCATCGTCAAATACATGCCCGAGGTGCGACCCGCATCGGGCACATTCGACCTCAATCCTTTCTTCCGAAAGTAGATTGTCTGCCTTTTCCGTAACGTTTTTCTTGTAGATCGGCTGAAAGAAGCTCGGCCATCCGGTCCCGGAATCGTATTTTGCAGCTGAGCTAAAGAGTGCGAGGCCGCACGCCGCACAGTAGTACGTGCCCTTTTTCTTATTGTCGGCCAGCGCACCGGTGTAGGCTCGTTCGGTGCCTTCCTTTCGAAGCACATAATATGCGTTGGGCGAAAGTTTCTTCTTCCATTCCGCCTCGCTGCGAGTAATTACCACACCGTCAAATTCGCCCTCTATGAAAGTTATCTCCGCGATGACCTTTACCGCAGGTTCTTTTACGGGCGTCGGGCGTGTAGTGATCGATGACGCGATCGCGGGCTGTAAATGAGCGGTTACAAACGTGGACGACACAACCGCGACCGATGCGAATAAGAGTAAAGCGAGCTTGAGTTTCATTGCCGTCTCCAAAAAAATGCACCCTGCATAGAGCATCGGTGCGTTTGGTATATAGACTATTGTTACGAAACTTCCATTGGCCTCACGGCTCACTGGATTGGAATTGTATTTTACAGATCGTTCGATGATCTGAGGACTTTGCCCTACCGGCGTTCAACAAGTACCCCTCCAGAAACTTGCATCCAACCGATACTTGAAATTTATGCCTCAGATCATCAAACGAAGCTTGTAGCAGTTAGTTCGGCATTACAATTGTATCGATGACGTGGATCACGCCGTTCGAACCTTTCAGGTCAACTGCGGTAATGGTCGACTTGCCGCCTTTTTCGTCCATCAAGACGACATTTTTGCCTTCCATCATTGCCGAAAGCTTTCCACCCGAGACGGTTGTAAGTACGGCCTTTCCCTTGCCTTTCTTGATCGCCTTTGCGACTGCCTTTGAATTTAGGTTGCCCGCGACAACGTGATAAGTAAGGATCTTGGTCAGAAGTGCCCTGTTCTCTGGCTTGAGAAGCGTAGCTACCGTTCCGGCCGGAAGCTTGTCAAAAGCACCGTTTACCGGAGCAAAGACAGTGAACGGACCCGTTCCATTGAGCGTATCGACCAAACCTGCAGCCGTAACCGCAGCAACTAATGTAGTGTGGGCAGACGAACCGGCAGCGATGCCGACGATCGTCTTGTCTTGTGCCGAAGCAGCAGACGCACCAAAACTAACTCCTAACGCTAAAACAACTAATGCAAAAAATGATTTCATTACGATATCTCCCTTGTTCTTTTTAATTTTTACCAAAAGGCTTTTATGTCCCTTTGAAGGCGTTTTCGTGATCGGACGGGAATCGGATTCAAAAAAAATTGCCTTTCGAGATTTTCTTCTCGTTGCGGCCTTTGCGCTTTCGCGTGAAATTCCTATAGTATGCATTCAGAACTTCACGCAAAGACGCGAAGAACGCAAAGCAAAGAAAAGGAAGAAAAAATGAGGAAATTTCACTTACTGATCATCGGAACGATTTTTTTGTTAACTTCAGCATTCGCTGTGTCCGCGCAGAGTGCCTCATCGATCAGCGCCATTAATAGTAAGGTTGCCACGATAAACAAAGGCGTTAAGAGATATAAGAGAGTAAAGAAGGATGTGGCAGACATCTCGACCGAAGGGGCCGAGGCGACGTTTTATCATGACCGCCGCGTGTTGAAAAAGATCGCCGCCAAGATCTACGGCGAAACGTACAACGCCGTCGCGAGTCTCTATTATGACAACGGCGATCCGCTGTGTTATGAGTTTCGCGAAAACCGCTATGACACCCAGATCGGCCTTGATAAACCGGTAAAGGTGGTTAAGGTGACGAACGAAAAGTACTATTTCACGGGCGGAAAGCTTGTGAGAATTACTGTCGGCAACAAGATAGTCAAGAAGTCAGATCCCAAATATGCTGAAATGCGCGACAGAATGACTGAACTCGAAAAGGGGCTGAAAGAGGCTTATTGAACGGTGATTTCCTCGAGTAGCGATTGGCCTGAGGACCGGTCGCCGATCGTCCATTGCCACGTTTCGTGAAGTCGGATACGGCCGTCAGCGAGAATTTCAGGCGTCGAGCGGCACAGGCCGGTCATCAATTCGCCTTTGGTGTTGACATGGTGATATCGCATATCGAGCCCGCCTTCGCTGTCGCAAATGGCGATCAGATGGCCAGAGACGATCTCGCCCCCGCTATATTCGGCAGTAACGATGTTGCCGGTTTGGTGGTAATGAAAAACCGTCCCGTCGCCGACCTCGCCGGTCTCAGAGTTTGCGACCGAGCGAAAGCGTTTATTGTTGTACTTAATATCGCTCACTATCTGCACGCTTATTCAAAGCAGGATAGACCCATAGACACTATGTAAAGAAACAAATTCCTATTTTGTTAATCCTGTTCAAATTCCCGCTTAACAACCTCAGACATCTTCTCGCGGATCAGATCAAACCCGAAGCCTTGCCGCAGGAGGTGATCATAGAACTTTTTGGTGTCCTCTCGCGTTTCCGGTTTGCCTTTCAGCCGTAGACGCTTGGCTATCGCAAGATCTATCAGATCTTCCTCAGGCATATTTTCAAACGCTTCGGCAATCGCCGTCGCAACCACGTCCTTATCCAGCTTCTTCTGCGACATCGACTGATGCAAACGGCGTTTACCTTGAGGTTTCTGCCTCAATTTCGAGAGAGCAACATCTCGGGCAAATTGTTCGTCGTCGAGATATTTGTATTCCTTGAGCTTTTCGATCACGCGGTCGACGATCTCGTCGTTCGTCCAGAGTTTCTCCAACAATCGCTCTCGTAATTCGCGGATCGAACGCGGTTTAGCGGCAAGCAGCTTGACGGCGCGGTTCATCGTACGATCACGCGAATGCTCGGCATCCTTGATTACACGCTCGCGGTCCTCGATCTGTTTCAAACGTCCTCGCCACATTCTCAGACTATTCTACATTGTCTTGCATCCAGACAAACTAAAAACTTAAATGTGAAAACGGATTGGACAATCGATTTTCAGTTTTTCGTTTTCAGCTATCAGTTTTTTCGAAAGTAAAAGGTAAAATTTGAAACAAATGAACGGCATTCTGATAATCGACAAACCCGCAGGCATAACTTCGCACGACGTGGTGTCGCGGGTCCGCCGAATTCTGCACACAAAACGCGTCGGCCATACGGGCACGCTCGATCCGTTTGCGACGGGCGTGATGGTCATCCTGGTCGGCCAGGCGACGCGGGTTGCTCAGTTTCTGGATAAGGATGCAAAGGAATATGAGGCGACGGTTCGGTTTGGGTTTGAAACTGACACCGGTGACCGAACAGGGAATAAAAAGCTCGACACTGGAGACTCGCAGCTAGAAGCTGGAATTAACAGTTCTTTCACTGTCGAAGACATTCGATCCGCTCTCGACCACTTTCGCGGCGAGATTGAGCAGACACCACCGATGTACTCGGCAAAAAAGATCGATGGTAAAAAACTCTACGAACTTGCCCGAAAAGGTGAAGCCGTCGAACGTAAACCAGTCATAGTCACTATCCACGAACTAAATGTGTCAATACCACCTGCGGTAGCGGGTGGTTTAATCAACAGTTCAGACACGATTCAGATAAATGTTAAATGTTCAGCGGGCACGTACGTTCGAACGCTAGCAGAAGACATCGGAAGAAAGTTGGGGATCGGTGCGCATTTAACCGAATTGAGGCGAACCGCCGCCGGAAAATTCTCGATCAATCAAAGCAACACGCTCGAACAACTAGCCGCTCTCGAAGATCCGACATCAACCGCTCTCATACCAATGACCGAAGCGGTTTCGCATCTCGCAAAATTTAGCGTTCCGGATGACCGCATCGGGAAAACCTGCAACGGCCTTTCAACGCGTGTTTTTGATACAGCGTTCTTTGAGGGCGAGCCAGTTCAAATGCTCGATGCGTCGGGCGAACTGATCGCGATCGGATTTTTTGATGCGGCGGAAAATGTTATACAGCCCAAGGTCGTTTTGGTATAAACTGTCGGCAGAGATCTGAATATGAAAAAACGAAATCTGGCATTGGCATTTGGTGGTGCGGTCGGAGCGGCGGTTGCGGTCAAATTGCTGACGCGTGACGCGACGGTAAATTGGGACGACGTTTCCGACAAGGTCGTGCATTCGGAGCATTCGCATTTTGTAAATGTTGACGGAGCCCGCGTGCATTATCAGGAATTCGGCGATGCTGCAAAGCCGGCGATGATCCTGATCCACGGCTACACTGCGTCGGTTTACGTATGGAAAACCGTAGCTCCGATGCTCGCTGGAAAGGGTTTTCATGTGATCGCGGTCGATCTGCTCGGGTTTGGTTATTCCGAGAAACCATCGTGGTTTGATTATTCGATCCAGTCGCAAGCGAGAATGGTGTCACGGTTTATGAATCGTCTTGGCATTGGCAAGGCAACGATCGTTGGCAGTTCGTACGGCGGTGCCGTCGCGTTAAATCTGACGCTCGATAACGCCGAATCAGTCGAAAAGCTAGTTCTTGTAGACGCTGTATGCAACGACGAACCAAAAGATCATCCTTTGCTAAAGCTTGCATCCTTGCCAGGCGTCGGCGAAACGATGACGCCATTTTTGCTTGATTCCAAAGCATTTCTGCGAATGCGAATGCGCGGAACACTCGCCAAAGCTAATCACGCGATGATCACCGACGATCGCATCGAATCAATTCGCCGGCCGCTCCGTGCCGCCGACGGCCACCGCTCGGTCCTCGCCACATCCCGAAACTGGAGCGCCAATCGTCTCGAACAGGACGCCAACCTCATCAACCAGCCCACGCTGATAATATGGGGCGAAGAGGATAAAGTCATCCCGATCAAAAACGGCTACAAACTCCACCAAGAGATCCTAAATTCCCGCTTCGTCATCCTAAAAGACTGCGGCCACGTCC
>JANLTF010000148.1:0-12063 GCA_031362825.1 Acidobacteriota bacterium
CAAACCGCGCGACTCGAGGTCGAGCAGATACCGCTTGTCAAGATTCCATTTTACGACATCGAGCGGATTTTCGAGTCGTGCGGATGACGAATCGATCGTTTCGAGAACGGTGAGAAATTCGTTTGGTGAACGCTGATAATCCCACGGCGTTCGGATAACAACGATCTCAAAATCGTTCCAATCGACAACCGTATCACGCCATGAGATCGTTGAAACATCCCAGCCGAGATCATTGAACGGACCAATCGCGAGATCGTCGTCGGCGACATAATGACCCATGTCGTCCATTGAAAGAAAACAGCAACGGCGACTCATTTCGTCACCGTCCTGCTTCCGGGTTTCACGGCCTCAATGCCCTGTGCGCACATTGGACATACATCGGGCGAGTAACTCGGTACATCGATGCTGACCAGCGAGATTCGCGGAACACCAACATCTGCCGACCCGTTTGAGCGATCGATGATCGAGCCGGCCGCAACCACAGTGCCGCCGTTTGCAGTCAATGCCGCGATACATTCGCGTGTCGAGCCGCCGGTGGTAATTACGTCCTCGACAACTAATATGCGTTCGCCACCATTAAGCTCAAATCCGCGCCGCAGCGTCATCTCGCCATTCTGCCGCTCGGTCCAAATGAACCTCACATTCAACGCTGCCGCTGTTGCGTATCCGATCACAAGCCCGCCGATCGCAGGAGAAGCGACTGTATCAATGCCCGCGTCAAGAAATTGCTCCGCGATCGCATGCCCATATCTCGCCGCATCCGCCGGAAACTGCAACGCCAATGCGCATTGCAGATACTTTGGGCTGTGAAGCCCGCTCGACAGTATGAAATGCCCTTCGAGCAGAGCGTCGGTAGTTTTGAAATGTGCGAGAACGTCTGTCATATCTAGATCATTTGCGAATCTAAGTGTAAACGCTAAAATTAGGTTCGGTCGATATCGTATCGCAATTTTTAGCCGATTGAATTTTATGTCAGTAATGACATATTGTGGTTATGAGTAAATTAGATCAAGATAAACTACTATTTATTTTGAAAGGCGAAATAACGACTCCGCCATTTTCTCAAAAGGCTCGAATTGAGGCTGGATATCTGTTGAGAAAACTTCAGCATGGTGAATCGATCGGGATGCCTCGTTCGCGGCCGATGCCGAGTATTGGCAAGAGTTGTCACGAATTGCGTATCGTCGATTCGGATCAAACATGGCGAATAATCTATCGGATCGATGCAGACGCAATAATAATTGCCGAGATTTTCAGTAAGAAGCGTCGGGAAACGCCGAAGTCGGTAATTGATATTTCAAAAACGCGACTCAGAAGTTATGATGAAGCGGCAAAAGGTTAGTGTGGCGATGGAAGAAGCTAAGCGGGAAAGATTAGAATCTGCTGGATGGAAATCCGTCTCGGTGAAAGACCTTTTGTCGCTGACGGACGAGGAGTCGTCGTATATCGAATTGAAATTACAGTTGAGTAGCGCCCTAAAACGCCGGCGTAAGCGGCTTCAATGGTCGCAAGAAACACTTGCGTCACGCATTAGATCGAGCCAGTCGAGAATAGCGAAAATGGAAGCCGCCGACCCGACGGTCAGCATTGATCTGTTGGTTCGCGGTTTGATAGCTACGGGAGTTAGCCGAAACCGCATCGCATCCACGCTCGGCGTCTTAGAATCCGAAGGAATAAATGACACCGTATCCTAACTTAATTTCCGAGTCATTGCTAATAAACGAGACGATCGCGTTGCTGCGGTCGTTTGATGGTAAGGCGTCGGCTGTGAGTGTCGTGGATTTTGTGATGAAGATCCGAAAGCCCGACCAAAAACTAGCGAGATTGTTGGTTGCGGATTTGATCGCACGCGATCCGCGGCTTGCATTGGAAGACGATACAGTTGTGCTAGCGGACGACGGATTCGAGCATCTTGAGCTTGAGAATACGGAGTTTGTGGTTTTTGATCTCGAAACGACCGGGGCAAAGGCGCCGCCGTGTCGAATTACCGAGATCGGAGCCTATCGCGTGAAGGGCGGCGAGGTTTTGGATACGTTTCAGACGCTTGTTAATCCGCAGACGCCGATACCTTCGTTCATAATTGGATTGACGGGAATTGATGACGAGATGGTCGCGGACGCACCGTTGTTTGAGGATGTGGCTCACGATTTTCTTGAGTTTATTGGAGATTCCGTGCTGGTCGCACATAATTCGGGGTTTGATATGCGGTTTCTCAATCATGAGATCGGCCGGGTCTTTCCTGATTACAAGCTCGCAAATCCCTGCCTTTGCACCGTTCAGCTATCGCGGAGGTTGTTGCCAGACATTCGCAATCACAAACTCGCAACCGTCGCCGAACATTACTCTATCGACCTCGTTAATCATCACCGTGCAAGCGCCGACGCGTTTGCGACAGCGCATATATTTGTAAATTTATTGACGCAAATGCGGAGCGACGGTGTGAGCGACCTCACGACGGTTCGAGGATTTAGTTCTCGAAGAGGAGTTCGTTGAGTTTGTTGGGTTCGTTGAGTTTGTTGAGGAGAAGAGTTCAGAGCGATGGCAACTTTTAAGAGGTTCGAGGAAATTCAAGCTTGGCAGAAAGCGCGTTTGGCGACGAAACGGGTATATCAGGTCTCCAAGAAAGGTGAATTTGCCAAGGATTTTGGTCTCTGCAATCAGATTCGTCGTGCAGCAGTGTCAGTAATGGCTAACATTGCGGAGGGAAACGGACGGCGAACCAACAATGACTTTGCAAGTTTCCTCGTTCAGGCTCATGGCTCGGCAGCCGAAGTTCAATCCCATCTATACGTTGCCATCGACCTCGAATATTTAGTTCAAGAGGACTTCGCTGAAATCTACGCCTTATTTGACGAGATCTCCCGTATGCTAAACTCATTAGCCGGACATCTCCGCAACTCTCAATGAACTTAATGAACCCAACAAACTCAATAAACTCCACTTTGCAGCCAACGCCCCGTGAAGAAATGAACCTATTCCCGCTCGACGCTTTTCCTTATGAATTTGCGGGGAAAGAGATCTGGGTCGAATTCGACATGCCCGAATTTACGGCCGTTTGTCCGTTTTCGGACTTTCCCGATTTTGGAATTATTCGTCTCAAATATGTGCCGAACCAACTTTGCGTCGAGCTCAAGAGCCTCAAACTTTATATAAACTCTTTTCGCGACGTAAAGATCTTTCACGAACATGTCGTCAATGTAATTCTCGAGGATTTTGTCGCCGCGTGCGATCCGCTAAAGGTCGAGATCGAAGGCGATTATCACGTTCGCGGGAATATTAAGACTGTGGTTCGGGCTAGTTATTCGCGGCCAGAATAGAGGGCACGGCGTCGAAGGTCATCCCATAACAATTACAAGCGATTGCTTTTAATCCTCGACGATCATCGATATGCATGTGGCCGCGAGTATAGCTAATAAGGCCGTCGCGTTGGAAACCACCGGCTGCTTTGTTGATCGCTTCGCGGCGGACGCCGACCATGTAGGAGAGGATCTGCTGCGTGATCATAAATTTGTCCATCTTCATCCGGTCCTGCGTCATGAGGAGCCATCGTGCGAGTCGTGAATTGGTCGTGTGAAAGCGGTTGCAGATCGCGGAGCGGCTCAACTGCATAATTATTGAATATGTAAAGAGGCCCATGACCTTTGACAGGTCTTCGCCCTTAGCACATTCCTCCAAAAAGTCCTCGACCGTCATTCTGAGAGCGGTGCCTTCGCCCTGGACGATCGCGCAGCAGCTTGACTTCTTTATTCCCAAAAAAACTGGCGGCGGCGCCATGCCTTCGTGGCCGATCATGGCGATCTCGATGGTCGAGTGTTCTTCGTCACCCGCGACGATCGAGATGATTCCGCTTTCGACAAAATAGACGTGGGTGAAAACGTCTCCCTCACCATAGAGGGTGTCGCCGAATTTCAGGTCAACGTGTTCGAGTTTGGAACGGTTCCTTTGATAGACGGCAACGGGCAGGGCGTCGAGTAGATTGTTATGTAATATGGCGGCATCATGCATAGGAAAACTTCTCCTGTTATACGTCTAGTCAGAAACAGACGGCACAAGAAGAAGTAGGGTAACCCTATTCCGATGTCGAATTGTGAACAGTTATAACGCTAACAGCTATCGGTGGGAATAGCTATTCCTATTTTTGGTGACCTAGGCAAACGTCTTGGCCATTCCGATTCCCAAGAGGCGCTCGTATTCGGTGTTTACCACCTCGTAGCATTCGCAGCAGGCCTTTTCGAGGCCGGGGCGATCGAGGATGGTCATTGTGCCGCGCACATTTTTTATCAATTTCCTTACCGACAATTTTCGGGCGGCGAGGGTGACGCCCTCACGACGGACGCCGAGCATGTTTGAGATCAGGTCGTGCGTCATCACCAGCTTATTGGAATCAAGCCGGTCGTGGCTGAGCAGGAGCCAGCGGCAGAGCTGTTGTTCGACGGTGTGCAGCCGGTTGCAGACAGCGGTTTGCGATATTTGGGTGATGAGGCACTGTGTGTAGCGGAGCAGCATATTGTGAAACTTGCCGCCGCGCGAGAATTCGTCCATCAGGTCTTTTGCCTTCATCTTAAAGGCATTGCCCGCACTCTGGATGACGGCGCGGTTTGGTGTTGTGTTGCCGCCCATAAAGAGGGCGATGCCGAGTATGCCGTCGTTGCCAACGATACCGATCTCAGCGGTCGAGCCATTTTCCATGATGTATAGCAGCGAAATGATCGCGGTCGTCGGGAAGTAAACATAATCGAGCTGGTCGCCGGATTCGTACAGCACTTTGCCGAGCGGTAGTTTCACCGGTATCATTTGCGGCAGAATCCGGTCGAACTCTTCCCCGGGCAGTTCTGAAAGCAAATGATTTTTTCTGACCTCGACGTGGTCGGTTGCGGCCTGCATAAGTTCCTCTTGTTATCCGGTAAGCGAAAGTATCAATTCGGGCAAAATGGGATACCTCGAATATATACTATATGTGCGGAATCACATAGAACAACAATATGTGCGCTGCGTGTTCGTAGCCGCGAACGTAAGTAAGGGCAACTCATCAAAGTAAAGATACCTCACGCTCTCGCTTCGGTACTGATCTCCTCACGGCCGAAGATCTCGTTGTCCGGAATGTTCTCGCTCCGCATGCGGCGAAAGCATTTGATACACACGTGTTCGCGGACATGGTACGCGAGCCCGATCAGAGCATCGCACCAGCGGCATCTCGCTATTTCGCCTAAGTTTTCTTTATTAGTTTCTAAAGTCACGGAGCCGATTGTATGCGACACCGCATGTATAGTATGTGTGTTATCGCACAATTCTGATTATATTTACAGATTGCGCTTCAACGCACAAAAAGAGAGCCGCGCCTGCACAACTGCTCTCTACAGTCAGCGAAATTAAGCCCCAACAGGGCGCCCTCCTATTTATTTCGCGGATTGTGCTTCAACGCACATACCGACGGTCCGTCGGCGCGTAATCTCTAACCTAAGCCTTAGCCTTGCGGAACGTAATTTAGGTGCCTTACCAAAATTTGCACTTAGAGATATCTCCAATATTACATACGCGGTCCGATGGCTTAGGTATTCGCATAAGCCTCGAAAGGTTCTGCGAATAATGACTCCTAGAAGTCGATTAACAAAACTGGTAGTTAGATCTACGATCGGAGGGCGGACAGGACAATCTCCCGGACGCCCTTCAAATTTAATTTTATTGAAAGGAGAATATGCATATCATTAAATTTTCGTTCTATTACTTCAATTTACAGCTAATGTCGCTGCTCAACCTGACCAACACCACGTTACCGATGGACATGACGTGGCGTTACAACTACTGGCAGCGGCGCATCCGCTATCAGGGACGCCGGTAACGGAGTTGGATCGTCAGTCGTTATAGGTCTAGGCCATGTAACGAGATCGTTTTGCTACAGTGTCCCAACGCACAGACAGTTTTGGATGGTGAGATCATAATTGGTACTTCAGTAGAAGTTAATAAATATTCAAGGGAGACACATTATGAACAATCTTTTACGTGGTGGACTAGCGGGAGCGGCGGCCTGGAAACTTGGCGGCGGCGTTATTTCGACAATTTTGATTTTTCTGCTCATATTCTGGCTGCTCGGGAAGTTCTAGAATGGTCGGGCGATCTTTTCGTCCGGCGTTAGTGGAGATGATAATATAAAGCGAAAAGGCCTCGTTCATCACTGAACGGGGCCTTTTTGTACGTGCGGAATTCACGCGGTGTCAGCTATTTCGTGGCTTTCGTCGTGGCTTTCGGCGTCACGGTCGCGGTCGGTTTCGCCGGGCCGCTGCTGGTCGCGGGCGAAGCCGGGCCGACGACCGTCGGATTTGCCGGCACGGCTGGTTTCGGATTAGTGTTCGAATTCACATAGCCCGTATTGGTGTTCGTGCCGCGAAGATTCGCGTTATTGGCCGTGCCATTGTTTGCTGTTGTGCTGCATCCGGCCAAGGCTCCGGCCGCGACTACTAATACTAATGATAAAGTTTTCATAGATCCTCCTGTCTTTCTCAAAGAATAGCGAAAGCGGGCGAGATCAAACGATCCCGCCCGCTGCGATTGTTCTAACTGACGTTACCGGTAAACGCCCTGACCCTTGTGGGTGGTCTTCCATTCGTTTTCGAAGTACGTAGCGTCTTCGTTATTTTTCGGCGTGACGCCAAAAACGGTTCCGCCGTTCTTGATGCCGTCTTCGTAAACCTTCGCTCTTTCCTCAGGAATACCTGCACCGATCAACGCTCCGACGATGCCGCCGGTCAAACCACCCGCACCTGCTCCTGCAAGAGCTGCCGCAAGCGGTCCCCAAACGACGAGGCCGAGGCCCGGAAGTACGAGGTTCGTTCCCAAAGCTGCGACGCCCGCGATAATTGAACCGAGTGTGCCGCCGACGAGGCCGCCGATTCCCGTACCTTCAGCAGCTTTGCTGCCGAGTTCCGTTTCGATCGAGCCGTCACCGTAGTATTTCTTGCGTGTGTCGTCCGACATCATTACGTTGATCTCTTCGTCGGTGTATCCACGATCCTTAAGCGATTTGTAAGCGCCCTCCGTCGAATCCTTGTCCGTAAACATTCCTGTTAACATTCCCGGTTCTCTTTCCGTACCTGTAGCCTGATTGTTCATAGTATTTCTCCTAATTTATTACAAAATGATTGTGGGAAACGAGATTGCTACCCTACATAAGTAAGGCTACAGGAGACTTGGGCGAGTTACTGTGCGGTGTGTAACATTTAGAATTTATTTCATAAAAAAGGAAGGCTGTAGCGGAGCCGGCGGCATCTCTCGACGACCTCTTTGTGCGAAAACATACATACACGCCGCCGGAATGAGCGTAGATTAGTCCTGCAAACAACATTTCTAGTCTGTAGGAAAATACAATGAAGACTGATTGGCTTCCGAACTCTCCGTGGCCGCGGCCCAAAGACGGCGGGGGCATCCTACAACGGCTGCATCACGGCGATCCCACGGCCGTGGATGATTGTGAGTCAATATACGGTGAGTATGTCAATCAACTGGCCAAATACAATATGTCTTCGGACGAAGAGGCGGAGAACGCGGCCGTCAGGATCTTCGACGATATCCACGCCTTTGCCAGGACCGAGCAGGGCTTCAAGACAAGAAAAGCCGAGACCGAACTCATACGGCAGATCGCCGTGCGGAGCATACTAAAACAACGCTGGGACGGACGCCGTGTTTACTGATCTTCTTCGCTTGTGGCGGCGATGATCTGTTCGACCAGACGGCCGGGATCCATCGGTTCGAGCAGGGCAGCCGTTTCGGGGTCTTTGGTGTCGATACCTACCTTTTTTGCAATACGCTGGAGCAACTCCAGCATCTTGGTGTTCTCCTGTTCGGAGAGCATATTTATCTGCAGGTCGAGACGGTTGCGTCGTTCGGTGAGCTTTGTCTCCTGATTCTGACTGATCAGGATAAACGTCGAAAGAAAGATCGCCTCGAGCGAGACGACCAGCGTCAGAAAAGTAAATGGAAACGGATCGAACGCGAGCGGGGTGTACACGGAATTTATCAGAACCCAGCCGCCGAACCAGACGATATGTACGTAAACGAAGACCATGCTGCCGCAGAAGTTTGCGATAACTTCTGCGATCTTCTCGCCTATCGTCCGGTTCGCCCGCTGCTTAGCTTCGATGTCAGCGACCTTTAGCACATTACTGCGCGTCTCGATATCGATCGAATCGGCGATCGACTCGCTTTTTGTCGTTGCAGACCCTCGCTTCGGAGATTGCTTAGCTTCCATTCCCTATATATGATAACGCATCGTCCAGCGCGATCGTATCATCAACCGGCTGCCGCAGCGGCATTGGCTTTCTTGAAAGCTGCTTTCTCCTCTTCCATTTCAGCACCGAGTTCTTCGAGAGTTGCTTCGTCGAACTGCTTTTTGACCAGCGGAAACATCACTTTTTCTTCTTCTTCGACGTGGTGTTCGACGTCTTCGATGAGGACGGTCAGTTTTGGTTCAAATTTTTCGCTGTCGTCGGCGAGCGAATCGAGTTCACGCAGGAACATTTTGACCTGATGATGTTCCTCGATTCCCTCGAGAACAATGTCGACCAGTTCCTTGTTGCCGTCCGCCTTTAGCTTTGGGTAAAAGACCTTTTCCTCGATATGTGCATGGACATCGAGATCGGCCTTGATCTTTTGGAAGATCGCGGGATGCTTGTCTTCGCCCGTTTTCTCGACCTCGGCAAAGAGGCCTGCGACGACCTCATGGTCAGCTTTTAATAATTCTATTGCGTTCATAAATTCTCCTCGTATCAATGTTATTTTAAGGCCAAAGTGCGGCCGTCTGAACAGGCTAGCAAGGCAACCTTGTTCGGGTCTGTACGCTCGATTACATTTAAAACTCGTACTTGAAAAATATTTGGTCTTAGTGCGAAAGCGCACAGACCGTTCAAAAGGATGGCGCTATTTTTGAGATAAGCTTTAGCTATCTTGAACGTTTATTGAGTGCCATACCAAGATCGCACTTATGACAAATCTCCTTTGTCGTTTTACGTTAAGGCAGCGAAGGCTCGTTTGATAACCTTCAAACGGTGATCGCAGCTTCGGCTGCATCGAGGAGCGGTTGTTAGGGTTCGACCGCTCCTCAAAATCTTTTAAACGTGTGGTGCACAATGAACTTTGTGACTTTTATTCAGAGCTATTCGAGGCTGCTATTTGGCGTATTGATCGGCAAGCGGGAGACCTCGTACCCGCTCGGTCCCATTTGGCGTTGGAACCACAAAAGGTACAGAGACCTTTGATAGCGGAGCGATTGATATGCCGGCATTAGCAACACATACATATGATCTATACAGGCGGCCGCTCATTGCGACTGTTCGCCGTGTGAAAACGGTCACAGGAGATACCAGTACCGCGTACACCAATATCATCCAGGCACTCGCTCTGAAATTTACAAATTCGTCCGAAGAGGCCGAGGCGGCGGCACGCGAGATGTTCGACGACATCTATCGTTACTCCGAACGCGGCCTCACGGTCAGGCTCGACGAACAACAAATCGTGTCGCGCATCGCACTGCGACGTCTGATCAAATATTTAAAGTAAAACCTAATGAACCGCGGCAAGGGCCTCAGGGTGTGTTTCGTGGTGTTTGGCGCAGGCCGAGGCGACGAGGCGGGCGACCTCTGAATCGATGTGATTTTGGTGTTTTGAGTCGGCGTTTGAGAGTTCGGAAACGATCAGGAATCGAGCCTTTTCCATCAACGTCTGTTCGCGGAACGAGAGTTTCTTTTCGTGGCTGAGATAGGTCAATTTCTTCAGAACGTCGGCTACCTCAAATACATCTCCTGAACGGAGCTTTTCGATAAATTCCTTTGAACGCGTTTTCCAATCAAGCGACACGTCTTCGAAATCCTGGCCGAGCAGTCCGATCAGGGCTTTGCATTGTTTGGTGCTTATCAGCGGACGCAGGCCGATGCAATCGGCGCTTGCCTCAGGGACGAAGATGGTCGAATTATCGTTGAGAACGCGAAGCGAATAACCGCTCATCGTGCCGCCGGCGACCTTATAACTCTTAAATTCCTCGACCAGGCAGACGCCCTGATTCGGATATGCTATTTTCTGACCGACACTGAGTTCCATAAAATAACGTCCCTCAAGACACGTAAAAACGGGAGCTCGAACACGTTTGCGCCTATCAACGCCGCGTGACCACCTTGCAAATCCTGCTGTCAAGATAGGTTAAGTGTAACACACCTTTGGGTTGGAATGGAAGATATTTCTGCGATCAAAGTTTGCGGGAAGTTACCGATAGTTGCAGGCAGTTGCAGAAGTTTAAGAATCAGAAGACGGAGTCGCCGAATTGCGAACGACAGTTAACTAAAGAACTCTGCAACTCTCTGAAACTTCCTGCAACTATTTTAGTTCGAGGGAAGTTCGATCTGGAATGTGGTGCCTTCGCTGAGGACCGATTTGACGCTGACTTCGCCGCCGTGGAGGCGGGCGAGGTGTTTGACGATGGCGAGGCCGAGGCCGGTGCCGCCGACCTCGCGTGAACGGGCACGATCGACGCGGTAGAACCGTTCGAAGATGCGCCCCAAGTGTTCGGGCATGATGCCTTCGCCCGCATCGACGACCGAGATGACGTCCATGTCTTCGTGCCGGCGATGAGTGACCGTGACGCTGCCGCCGACGCGATTAAACTTTATTGCGTTGTCGATCAGGTTGACGAGCATCTGTTCGAGCCGGACGCTGTCCGCGAGGATGGTGGCAGATCGGTCGATGTCGTTAAAAAGCTTTACTTCGCGTTCGTTTGCCTTTGCCCCAAAACTCGCAAATATATCATCTATCAAAACGCTCACATGAACGCGGCGTGCCTCGACCGAGACCTTGCCCGATTCGATCAGCGAGAGTTCGAGAATGTCGGCGATCAGGGTGTTCATCCGCTCGGCGTTGCGGCGGATGACGGCGAGAAAGTGTCGGTTGTTTTCGTCGTCGTCGATGGCTCCGTCCTCGAGAGTTTCGACAAAGGCGAGGATCGAGGTGAGCGGTGTCCGGAGTTCGTGCGAGATGTTCGAGAGAAATTCCTGACGGATCGATTCGAGACGTTCGATCTTGGTCGTTTCGTAGAAAAAGCCGATTCCTTGGATCCCACCGTCGAGATCGAGCGGTGCAACATGGACGTCGAAACGGCGGTCGGCAGCATTGAGTTCGAGTTTGATCTCGCTGGATGCCCTCGAGAATATTGCCATTCGAAACGCCTCATGAAGGTCAAGATCTCGAATGATCTCGCTGAGCCGTCTTCCTTCGATTTCGCCGCCCCGGCCGAATATCTCAAGCGCCGGCAAATTCCAGCCTGTCACGCGCATGTCTCCGTTAACAACGAGGACGCTTTCACGTGTCGTATCGAGGATCTTTTGCAGTATGCTGCGCGAGGAACTGGCCGCCGTTGGCCTGAGTCCGGTAAGAGTCGTTTCGCTCAAATTCATTTGCACCCAATAAAACGATAGCCGATGCCGACGACTGTTTCAACGCATGTTCCGCAATCGCCAAGTTTTTGCCGCAGGCGGCGGATGTGGACGTCGAGCGTGCGTGTGTCGCCAAAATAGCTGTAGCCCCAGACGTTGTCGAGTAGTTGTTGGCGTGCGGCGACACGGCCGGTGTTTTGTATTAGGTGAGTGAGCAAGGCAAATTCTTTACGTGTAAGGCGAACGTCGTTGCCTTCGCAGACGACGCGCATATCGGCAAAATCGACGGTTAGTTTGTCGTCGGCGTATTTTGGCTCGGTCTCTTTTTCCGCCCGGCGAAGCACAGCCCGGACGCGTGCAATTACCTCTTTTGTAGAAAAAGGCTTGACGATAGAGTCGTCAGCCCCGACCTCGAGGCCCGCTATCTTGTCGCCCTCGGCGGCCTTTGCGGTGAGCATGATGATCGGCGTTAGTTTGGTCTGCGATTCGCGACGGAGCCGTCGGCACAGTTCCATTCCGGTCATCCCGGGCAGCATCAGATCGAGAATGATCATCGACGGCGCGTTCTTTTCGTCGAGCGCGAGACGCAGACCTTTTTCGCCCGATTCGGCGATCGTTGGACGATAGCCTTCGCGGCGGAGATTGTATTGCA
>JANLTF010000155.1:0-6083 GCA_031362825.1 Acidobacteriota bacterium
GGTATGTCGGGTTGATTCCCGATTTTGCGACACTTCGCGACCGGGCAAAGAATCCGTATTTTAAGTTCGTTTATGCAGCCTTGTCCTGGGGATGGCGTGGGTCCGCCCGTCACTGGCACCGTTATGAGATCACGTATTTGATCCTTGCCGGCCTTTCGACGCCGCTGGTACTTTCCGTTCACTCAATCGTTTCGTTCGACTTCTCGGTGTCACAGGTTCCGGGCTGGCACGCGACAATTTTCCCGCCGTATTTCGTTGCGGGTGCTATTTTTGCCGGATTCGCAATGGTGCTGATCCTTTGTATCCCGCTCAGACACCTGTACCGGATGCAGGATTTTATCACGCACACGCACCTTGTCTTTATGGGTAAGGTGATGCTCGCGACTGGTCTGATCGTCGTGTATGGTTACGCGATGGAAGGATTCTTTGGCTGGTACAGTGCGTCGCAGTATGAGCTGTTCATGGTCAAAAACCGCATTTGGGAAGGCCCGTATTGGTGGTCATATTGGCTGTTGATATTTTGTAACGGGTTGTCGATCCAGCTTTTGTGGTTCAGACGGTTTAGAGAGAGCGAATTTTGGCTGTTCCTGATCTCGATCGTCGTTAGTGTCGGTATGTGGCTCGAGCGCTTCGTTATTATTGTGACGAGTCTGCACCGAGACTTTTTGCCGTCATCATGGGCGATGTACAGTCCGACGGTGTTTGACATATCGATGTTTACGGGCACGATCGGATTCTTCTTCACGCTGATCTATCTGTTCGTCAGGTTTGTGCCGATCATTTCAATGTTTGAGGTTCGGCAGTTGCTCGATGAAACGCAGGCGAAGGAACTCGAGGAGGCAGAACACAAGGCCTAGTGCGGCTTTTGTTTGACGCTTATGAGCAAAGACATTTACGGAGTCATGGCAGAGTTCGATACGGCGGCTGAGTTGATCATCGCCGCTCGTAAGATGCGTGAGGCCGGATATACAAAGACCGATGCGTTCTCGCCCTATCCGCTCCACGAGATCGACGAGGCAATCGGGATCAAACGCAGTATCTTGCCTTATATGATATTTGCGGGCGGCGTCACGGGGCTGCTCACGGGGCTTGGGCTGGTGTATTTCGTGCACGTTATCGATTATCCGATCATCGTCGGCGGCCGGCCGCATTTTAGCTTGCCGGCGTTCATTCCGCCGATGTACGAATTGACGATCCTTTTGGCGGCCGCGACCGCCGTATTTGGAATGTTGTTCCTCAACGGCCTGCCGGCACCGTATCATCCGGTATTTAACGTGCCGCGTTTTGCCCTAGCGACGCGCGAGAAGTTTTTCCTGCTCATCGAGGCAAAGGACGAAAAGTACGATCACGAGACGGCCAGAAGTTTTATGGAAAGCCTGAACCCTCAGGAGGTATTTGATGTACCTGAATAAACAGTGGTCAGTAGTCAGTGGTCGGTGGTCAGTCAGCCGTTTGGGCTGCCTGTTGATCGCTGGCGTCTCCCTGCTTGCTGCGGGTTGTGGGATTCGTCAGGACATGCAGGATCAGCCGCGGTTGAAGACCTATAAGAAGAGCACCTTTTTTAGTGATCATCGCGGGTCGCGCGATCTGCCGGACGGCACAGTTCCTCGTGGGCAATTGAAAGATAACAAGGCCTTTTATACAGGAAAGATCGATAATCCGACGAACGCAGTTGCCCAAACGACGACCAATGCGGCCGGCAACACGATCGTCACGAGCTTTCCAGATGCTATCGACGAATTTCCGGTGCCTGTCACTAAGGAACTCGTCGATCGCGGCCAGGAACGCTACAACATTACTGCATCGTCTGTCACGGTCCGGTTGGAAACGGTGACGGTATGATCGTCCGTCGTGGATTTTCGCAGCCGCCGACATATCACGATGACCGTTTGAGAAATGCACCTGTCGGCCATTATTTTGACGTGATCACAAATGGCTGGGGCAAGATGAACGGCTACGCTGCGGCGATACAACCGGCGGACCGCTGGGCGATAGTCGCCTATATTCGGGCATTGCAAGTGAGCCAGAATCCGGATCAGAATTTGAAAATGAATAACACAACCACGTCGAATCCGGCCGCACCAAAGGCCGCGACGCCGGTCGCTAACACTCGTGGAGGTGGAAAGTAGATGGCGGATCTCGACAAATATTACGCTCCGCAGGAGATCAACCGGTTTCGCTCACTCTCCCTCGGCGTCGGCGGAATAGCGCTGGTCGCCTGGGCGGTCGGGACATATTTTAATCCCGAACAGGGACTGCGTTCGTGGCTGCTCGGCTTTATCTTTTGGGCGGGAATCGCGATCGGCGGACTTGGCATTCTGATGCTGCAGTATCTGACAGGCGGTGCGTGGGGCGTTGTCATTCGCCGCATTTGCGAAGCCGCTTCCCGAACGCTGCCGCTTCTTTTTGTAATATTCATTCCGCTGGCGATCGGTGTCTATACGCATGCGTTCATGGAATTTACGCATGTGATCCACAGTGATGCGCCAAAAGATATACACCTGATGGAGGTTCGCGGCGTTTTCATGCAGCCGTGGTTCTGGATCTTGCGGACGGTCATTTACTTCGCGCTATGGGGCATCATGGTGCACCTGCTCAATAAATGGTCCGCGTTGCAGGATAAGACGACCGATCTCGCGGGTGCAGAGCGTTTGCTTGAGATGTGTTCAAAGTTCTCCGGTCCGACGCTTGTTATTTACAGTCTCGTCGTGACTTTTGCAGTTGTCGATTGGGTTATGATGCTCGATCCGCATTGGTTCTCGACGATTTGGGGATTGTTGTTTGTGGCCGGTTGGGCATTGAGCTGTTTTTCGTTTGCGGTCATTATTCTCGCGTACTTGTGTGACAAGGCCCCGATGGATCGCGTTGTTACGAAACGTCATTTTCACGATCTCGGCAAACTGATGCTCGCACTCGTGATGGTTTGGGCATACTTTAATTTCTCGCAGTTCCTGATCATCTGGTCCGGCAACTTGCCCGAGGAGACTGGCTGGTTCCTGACGCGTATGAAAGGCGGCTGGGGCTATATCGGTGTGTTTCTGATAGTGTTCCACTTTGCGTTCCCGTATCTGGTGCTGCTGCAGCAGGATTTCAAACGCCGTGCGAAAATGCTCGCGACGCTGGGTATGTTCATCCTGTTCATGCGGCTCGTCGATATGTTTTATCAGATCGCGCCGACACCGCGAATTTCGGGCGGCTTCGAGAACGGAGCGTTTATTATTAGCTGGCTCGACGTGGTCGCACCGGTTGCAGTCGGTGGAATCTGGCTGTGGTATTTCTTTGGCGAATTGATGAAGCGGCCTTTGGTGCCGGTCAAGGATCCGTTTTTTGAAAGTGCCGTTTCGCATGGCCGTTCGCATTAAGTATTTGGTTTAGAACGTTATGTCTTCAAAAAAGCATGAAATGACTCCGGCTGATCTCGAACAGCCATATGAGGCGAATGAGATCGGGTTAAAGGGTATCCTTGGCTTTGGGATCGGATTGTTTTTGCTGATCGTGATCACGTTTGGTCTGATGCTCGCATTTCTTAATGTTCTCAAAGACGATCGAACGACCACGGAAACCGCCGGTCCGCAGAATCCGATGCGGATGAACGACAAAGAAAAGCTGCCGCCCGAGCCGCGTCTGCAGGCCGCTCCGGGATTTGGCGTTGATTCGGAAAAAGGTCGTGTAAATCTCGAACTTCGCGAACCGCAGGCCGAATATCGCGAACTGTTGAAACAGTGGGATGATATTTGGAAAAACGGTAAAAAGGATGCGAAAACCGGAATGGTCACCATGATGCCGGTCGAAGAAGCAAAATTGAAGTTTTTGGAACAGAAGGTGAAAGCAAAATCTGGTACGGACGCAGAAGAAATGTTGAAGAAGTCGCATATGTTCATTTCGGATGCAAGCGCGGGGCGTATGGCGTCGGAGACCCGGCGATAGCCGGAGGGCAAAAGTAAAAAGTGAAAAGGCAAAAATTAAGGATTAAGCTAAATTTCATCTCTGGCAAAAGCGGCCGGCGGTTGAGCTTTGTTCTCTGTCTTTCGCTTACATTGATCCTCTCGTCTGTCGCCTTTTCTCAAAAGAACGAGCATTATAATTCGCCGCTTTACAGTCCTAGGACTTACGATCCGAAGGTTGATACGACACAGGGACTGCCGCCGGCACTTGATAAGGTTGGCATTGAGCAGAAACTCGGCGAAACGCTGCCGCTCGACACCGAATTGAAGGACGAGAACGGCAAGATCGTCAAGCTTGGCGATTATTTTGGCAAACGGCCTGTGATACTTGCCCTTGTTTATTACGATTGCCCGATGCTTTGCAATCAGGTGCTCAACGGTCTGACCGGTTCGCTCAAGGGAATGTCGTTCGAGGCAGGCAAAGAGTTTGACGTGATCGCCCTGAGCTTTGATGCTCGCGAGAACGAAAAGCCCGATCTCGCTAGGAATAAAAAGACGAGCTACATGGAGCGTTACAACCGTCCGGGCTCGGAGAATGGCTGGCATTTTTTGACCGGAACCGAGGAATCGATCAAGAAAGTTACGCAGGCCGCAGGATTTAGTTTTAAGTGGGACGAGAAGTCGAACCAGTTTGCACACGCTGGTGGAATCATGGTTACGACCTCCGACGGCAAGCTTTCGCGATATCTTTACGGCATTGACTATGCTCCGAAAGATCTTAAATTCGCGCTAATGGAATCGGGTGATAACAAGGTTGGCGGGACGACCGAACAGCTTTTGCTTTATTGCTATCATTACGATCCGTCGACAGGGAAGTATGGCCTTTCGATATTGCGGATAATGCGGCTAGGCGGCATCGCGACCGTTTTGGGCCTCGGTGCCATGATGTTTGTTTTTTGGCGAAGGAATAAGAGAAAGAGCGAAAAGTGAAAAGGTGAGAAAGTGAAAAAGCACTGATCACTGACGACTGACGAGTTATGCAGAGTACAAATTGGGTACCATTATTTCCGGAACAGGCTTCGACATTTGCGTGGCAGGTCGATTATTTGTATTTCTATCTGATCCTCGTCAGTATCGCGTTTTCGATACCGGTCGTCGTGGCAATATTCGTTTTCGCGCTTAAATACCGCGAGAAGGAAAAATTTGCAACGCCCGAGGAAATGCATGGTTCGATGGTACTCGAGGTGGTCTGGTCGTTCATTCCGTTTGTTATCTCCATGACGATCTTTCTCGGCGGTGCGATCGTATTTTTTAACCAATTTACATTGCCGACCGACGGAATGAACGTTTATGTCGTCGGTAAACAATGGATGTGGAAGGTCCAGCACGAGACCGGGCAGCGCGAGATAAACGAGCTGCATGTGCCCGTCGGCCGAAACGTCAAGCTGACGATGACGACAGAGGATGTGCTCCACGATTTTGACATTCCGGCATTTCGAACGAAGGCGGATGTCGTTCCCGGTCGTTACACATACATGTGGTTCAATGCCACCAAGCCCGGCAAATACCGGCTGTACTGCGCTGAATACTGCGGCCTGAACCACTCAGGTATGGGTGGCTGGGTGTATGTAATGGAGCAGCGTGATTTTGACAATTGGCTGAGCGGGAACGTTTCGGGCCAGACACCGGTCGAGGCGGGCAAGGATCTGTTTGAGAATAAACTCGGCTGTGCCTCCTGTCACGCTGGCGGGGCGACGCAGCGTGGTGCCAAGCTCGAGAATATCTTTAACACGCAGGCAAAGCTGACAGGCGGCGAATCGGTTCTTGTGGATGACAATTACCTCCGTAATTCGATCCTAAATCCCGCGTCGCAAGTGGTCGAGGGCTATCAGCCGATCATGCCGACATTTAAGGGGCAAGTCACCGAAGAACAGTTGAATTCGCTCGTAGCGTATATAAAATCGCTTAGTCCGAATGCGGCAGGTGTAACCCCGGCGGCAATGAGCCCGGCGACACCGGCAGCGGCGAAACCAGCGACCCCGGCGGTCAAGCCGCCAGCGAAACCAGCGGCGACGAGCACGAAATAGGTTAGAAGAAGATTATGCAAACGCAAGAAGCAATAATAGCGGGAGCTGCGGCAGAGCCACAACAGAACTACCTGACGAATGGCTCGACGCTGCGTTCGTGGCTGCTGACCAA
>JANLTF010000160.1:0-1631 GCA_031362825.1 Acidobacteriota bacterium
GCTGTGTCTATTGCCAAAATTATCAGATCTCGCAAACCCACAAAGAGCAGAAAAAGAATCAGATAACCCACGAACGCCTTGCCGGAATGATGCTCGAATTGCAAGATCGGGGCTGCCACAACATCGGCTTTGTCTCGCCGACGCATTTTGCTCCGCAGATGGCAAGGGCGATCTTGATCGCGGCAAAGAAGGGCTTGCGTTTGCCGATCGTTTATAACACCAATGCATACGACTCGGTCGAGGTTTTAAAACTGCTCGACGGCATCGTTGATATCTATCTGCCCGATCTGAAATACGCCGATTCGGACGCCGGTTTTCAATATTCAAAGGTTCGCGATTACAAAGAGCACGCCCGTGCCGCCATCAAAGAAATGCATCGCCAAATGGGCGATTCGCTCGTTTTTGACGAGAATGGATTGCTGCGCCAAGGCCTGATGATCCGTCTGCTCGTCCTCCCCAACGACATCGCCGATATCGAATCAAACCTCCGCTGGATCCGCGACGAACTAAGCCCAAAAACCGCCGTCTCGCTCATGGCCCAATACTACGCCGCCAACAAAGCCGCGACCGACGACCGCTACATCCTCTTGTCACGCCGCATTTCCGAGGGCGAATGGTTCGAAGCGGTTTCGCTGCTAAACGATCTAGGCATCGAAGAAGGCTTTATGCAGGAATACGAATCGGCTTCGCACTATTACCGCCCGGATTTTGCCGACGCCGAGAAACCGTTTCGGGATATAAGGGATTTTCAATAACTTCCCTGCGAACTTAGCGAACTCTGCGTTGGGCGCTATAGTTAACGCAAAGATCGCAAGGAACGCGGAGAAATAACGGAGAGCAAGCATGAGAACTGGCGATACAGCACCTGATTTCACACTAAAAGACGGCGACGGCAACGATTGGACCTTGAGTAATTACAAAGGACGTACGGTCGTGCTTTTGTTTTATCCGGGCGACAACACGCCGGTTTGTACGGCCCAGCTTTGTTCGGTGCGGGATCATTGGTCTGAGTATCAGGCGACGGGGGCCGAGGTTGTCGGTGTCTCGACCGACACGGTCGAGTCGCATAAGGATTTTGCGGAAAAGAAACAATTGCCGCTGCGTCTGCTTTCGGACGCTGATCGCAAAGTGTCGGAGATGTACGACATGAAATCCTGGCTTCCCGGCCGCTCGGCCCGCGGCGTGGTCGTCATCAATGGCAAAGGCAAGATCGCCTATCACAAAGTTCAGGCGGTCAGCCTGTTCAAACCGTCCGACGACGATGTTCTCGCAGCCATCTTACTCGCGAACGGATATTGATAAGAAAACTCACCACCGAGACACAGAGTTCACAGAGTAAGAAAAGGTGTTATGGCAAAGGGAAATATAGCCGTTCATACAAATTTTCACCTCCGTGCCCTCGGTGACTCTGTGGTGAATTCTGCCGCTGTGGTAAAATCAATTTATGGGATTATTTGGAGATAAATTTAAGTGTGCGAAGTGCGGGCTGAAAAACGAACCGATCGGTTTTGCTCCGATTCCGACCGAGCTTGGTCAAAAGATCGGAAGCGAGATGTGCAAGGACTGCTGGAAGGAATGGCAGGAAAAGCAAAAACAGCTCATCAACCACTTCGGTCTCGACGTGTCGAACC
>JANLTF010000195.1:0-1876 GCA_031362825.1 Acidobacteriota bacterium
CAAGTTCGGCGGTTTGCTTTGCCCTGATGGCAGGCGATGCGACGATCACGTCCGGAATAAAGCCGCGTTCCTTTATCAGCGAACCCATGAACGGTGCAGCTATCAAACCGCGGGCGTTTAGCGGACGTTCAAAATCGGAGAGCGAATGGTCATCCCAACTCGATTTCGCGTGACGTAAGACGTAGAGAGTTTTCATCTTTCCGCGATTTTACGACGGTGGTTCAAATACGGCAAATCGGTGATCGGTCAAAACCTTTTGCGGCTCGGCGCCGTACTCAACCCTTGAGCATCGACTGAAAAACGGTTAAACTTGAAAATTGGTATGCGGTTCACTGCCTCGACATTGGTTAAGAAAGAGACACGACGAAGCCTTTTGGCGGCGTTGTTTCTTATTGTTTTTCTTACCGAGGCCGGGTCGCACGCGATGATCTGTTCGAATCACACTTCGAGCAAACGGGCGTTCGTTTCATCAACCGACGCGGGACACGACGATCCGTGTCGAACACATATACACTGCCGGCAACATCACAACGAGCGTCAATTGCCCGGCTTTTCGCACGATTCGATGCAGCATAATGCGTTGTTCGACGGTCCGATCGATCTCGTTATCATGTCCGTCATTCAACGTGATCCGCCTATTCCGTACGGGTCGGCTGGCGATCTTTTCAGGCCGTCCAGTCCACCTTTTCATCCTCCGAAACTTTCATAACTGAACTAAGAGCGGTTATCGGCACGACGTTTTTATAGGCGTTGCGTTCGATATTTCCAACGCACATCCGTGCGCTTCTTTTTAAGGCTCGAGCTGTTACGGCTCGGTGAATTTTGGAGGTTGGTTTCATGAACAGAATTTTTATTTTCTTATTATTATTATCGGCAAGCGTTGCCGTTTACGGTCAAAATACCGGCAAGATCAGCGGATCGGTGACGAGCCAGATCAATTCGTTGCCGGTCGCAAATGTGTCGGTTCAGATAACACAGCTTCAGCGTTCGGTGGAGACCGGCGAAGAAGGGAAGTTTGAGTTTACAGGCGTACCGGCCGGACGATACACGCTAGTGACGCACGTCGACGGCTTTGCCGATCAGGTGCAGAACGTGGTTTTGGCCGCCGGTGCGAACGGCGTCGTCGATTTTACGCTTAGCATCAACGCCCTTCAGGCACAGGTCACGGTGACCGCGAGCGGTCGGGAAGAGTCGGTTTTTGAATCATTTCAGTCGGTCAATTCCGTGGGCTCAACACGCATACTTGAACAAGCGAGTACGTCGATCGGTGAGGTCCTCGAACGCGAAGCCGGCGTCGGCAAACGCTCGTTCGGCCCAGGCACTTCGCGGCCCGTAATCCGCGGCTTTGATGGTGACCGCGTGCTTGTTCTGCAGGATGGGACCCGCAACGGCTCGCTCGCATCGCAATCGGGCGACCACGGCGAACCGGTCGACACAATGAATCTCGAACGCCTCGAAGTGATCAAAGGGCCCGCAACGTTGCTTTACGGCTCGAACGCGATCGGCGGCGTGGTCAATGCCGTCACCTCAGACGAGGGCGAACCGCATCCGGGCTTTCGTGGCTATTTCAGCGGCGTCGGAGCGACCAATAACAAGCAGGGCGGAGCCTCGGGCGGACTCGAATACGGCTACAAAAAATTTCTCTTCAACGTCAACGGCAACACAATGCGCGAGGGCGATTTCAAAACGCCGCTCGGCCGTATACCAAATTCTTCGTCAAGATCGTGGGGCGGCAATACGAGCATCGGCTATTATGCGGACAAGGGATTTCTCGTCGGCTCGTTCGGCCTCGACCGCCGCCGATATGGGGTTCCCTACGCTCCGCTTTTTGAGGAAGGCGTTTTGCTGACCGACGAAAACGGAGATCCATGCGAAC
>JANLTF010000200.1:0-7686 GCA_031362825.1 Acidobacteriota bacterium
GGAACGATCAGCAAGGTGCCGAGGCGGTCGAGACACAATCATCACGGATAAAGCCGTAATAGATGATTATAACGCCAGCCGTGATTGCGGCAACAACACCAAAAGCGATCCAGCCCTGTTTCTTCGTCATTGCGGCAGCAGCGGGCTGTCCATTGGCCAACGAAACATTTCCGGCTTCTGATTCAGCCGAAGTCGATCCGGATGTAACGTCAACTGTAAAATTGCCCGCCTGTTTCGCATCGCCTGTAACGACATTGTCGTTGGTACGAATGTTAACAGCCACGCCTTCGTTGTTAAGAACGCGAATTTGTCCTGAAACGAGATCACCCGAAATGTTGTTATCGGAGAGATTTAGGCTCAGGCTCGAATTCGGCGACATGCTTACTCGGCCCAATTTGCCAAGATTAATAGTCGCGGAAGTTCCTTCGGGGGTCGAGATCGTACCCGAAGAGAAAAATGTGCGGCCACTCAACGCTTTTTCACCATTGAGTGATACCGACGGCTGATTGCCATCGACATAACTTCCCGACACTGTAATTTCACCAGATAACGCGTTGCCAGGTGCCGCCAATGCGACCATCGAAGAACTGACAAGAAGCGATACCAACAGGCCAAGCCCAACCAAGTTGCGGAGCCATAGCGATTTAAGATTTTTCACCATCATACAAACCTCTCCATTAAAAGTAATTTTCAGGAACACTTTAACCTTAGTTGATACTAATGTCAAAGCTTTTTTTAAGTAAAGTAACAATTTTTCAACGCACTTGCCAAAAAATATTTGACGCTCTAAATGCGCTATTCGCAACTACTTACGAAATTTCAGTCGTCACGTGCGGAATTCGATTCGTGCGACAGGGAACCTTTAGAACGATTCCACAGGAAATCCATTTCTTCCAAGCTCGCTTTACCAAGGTTCTGCCCGGAAAGTTCCAGCTCTTTTTCAATATATTTGAATCGGGACCTGAATTTTCTGTTTGTTAGTTTTAGCGCGCTTTCAGGCTCTACGTCAAGGTGCCGCGCCAGATTTTGCACTACAAACAGCAAGTCGCCAATTTCTTCGGCGATATTTTCCTTATCCCCGTTTTCGATCGCAGATCTAAGCTCACGGGTTTCCTCGTCGAGCTTCTCAAAAATTTGGGAAACATTCTCCCAATCAAAGCCAACTTTGGCAGCCCGTTTTGTGAGTTTTAATCCTTCGAGCAAGGCCGGGAAATGCACCGGAATCTCGTCGAGAACTGATTCTAACATTTTTTCGGCTTTTCCGGAAGCTTTTCTTTCGTCCGCCTTGAGCTGATCCCAATTGTCCAAAACATCCTCTGCACGGGCGAATTTGGCGTCGCCAAATACATGCGGATGGCGCAATATCAATTTTTGCGTTACGCCCACAGCAACATCGTCGATCGTGAAATCGCCTCGCTCGGCACCGATCGTCGAGTGGAATACGACCTGCAGCAAAAGATCACCCAGTTCCTCGGCCAAGTGCTCGGTCTCTCCACTCGTTCCGGCCTCGTGAATAGCGTCAAATGTTTCGTATGCCTCTTCGAGCAAATATTGTGAGAGAGATTGATACGTCTGCTCGGCATCCCAAGGGCAGCCGCCCGGGGCACGCAAGCGGGCCATTACGGCGATCAGTTCGTCAAATGATTTGGACATAGCGGCTGTTCCATTTTTTTTGTGCGAGGTGGAACGGAACACGTTTGCCGCGGACCACCAACTATCAATTTTGAATTCTTTTTTCTCAAAATGCTAATATCAAAAAAGGATAAAATATATGATCGGTCACGACGACGAGAACGAAGAAGTTCACTACAAGGTTGCTGATAAGCGAAAATTCAACGCGGACGGTAGTTTGCGCGACGGCGTGACGCTCGAACCCGCTAAGCCTCCAGAGCCGCGACATGAACCTGTATCTGATGCCCAGCCGTCCAGTGCCGCTCAATCGGCCGCGGCCGCGACAGAAACGGCTTTAGATCATGATCTCGATGCCTTTGATCAACCTGAGGACGATAACCCGGAAATGCCCGGGGCACAGGACCCTGCGAGTTTCGTAAATTTCCTTTCAACCCTCGCAACCAATGCTGCGGCCGCCCTCGGCGCTGTTCCGCATCCGGCAACCGGCCAACGAAGCCTCGACCTCGAAAGTGGAAAGTACTGGCTCGACATCCTCTCGATGCTCCGCGATAAAACAAAAGGAAACCTGCACCCGCAGGAAAGTCGCTTGCTCGATGGCCTGCTCGGCGATCTAAAAATGCAGTACGTTCATCTAGTTAAAGCCACCGAGGAGAAAATGAAGGCTCAGGCAGCACAGAACCTGTCAGGTGCCGATCTTCTTGGGAGAAAGGTCTAAAAAGTTCCGTCAGCCGCGGAACTCTCAAAGAATTTATCAGCTTCCCCGACGTTCAAGGCTGACAACACTTCCCGGATTTCTATGAAACTCACATTCCTCGGCACGGGAACTTCCACAGGCGTACCGTCGATCGGGTGCGATTGCGAGACCTGCCTGTCAGACGATCCGCGGGACAAGCGTTTGCGCGTTTCGATCCTGATCGAGCACCGGGACAAGAAAATTCTCGTTGATACCTCTATAGATTTTCGACAACAGGCTCTGCGAGCCAACATAAGCCATCTTGACGCGGTTTTGATCACGCATTGTCACGTTGACCACGTTTTCGGCCTCGACGACATCAGGCCGCTTAATTTTCGTCATGGGGCGATGGGCGTTTACGCCAATGAGATCGCATGGACAGATCTGCAGCGAATATTTCAATACATCTTCAATCCAACACACTTCGGCGGCGGCCTACCGCAACTCGTGCCGCACACCGTCGAACCCGGGGCGACCTTTTGCATCGGCGACGATCTTGAGATCACACCGCTCGAGGTCACGCATGGCAAATTGCCAGTCATCGCCTACCGTTTTAACGATTTCGCCTACGCAACCGACCTGAAAGTAATTCCGCCAAAATCGATGGATAGCCTCCGCGATCTCGATGTTTTGGTCTTGGATTGCGTTCGAATCAAACCGCATTCGACACACCTTTGTCTCGAAGAGGCTCTCGCCATAATCGCCGACCTTCGGCCAAAGCGTGCTTTTCTTACGCACCTAAATCACGATATCCTTCACGCCCGCGATTCACACCTTTTGCCGGACAATGTTTGGCTCGCTCACGACGAATTAGTCGTCGATCAGACCAAAATTTAACGCTAGATGGCTGTGGATTTCCTCTTAAATGCTTGCGCTTAAATACGTTACCAATTTGTTACATACAATTTAACGCTAAACCTTAGCGTACGCGCGCTAAATGTTGTAAAAATTGAGGTTAGAAGAAAGTTTTAAAACCACTATATTTTGTGTTGACAACGGCAATGCTCTACCATATAGTCTATATCCACGCGGGAATAAGCCCTTTCGATTAGCAGCCGACCCCCGGCGTGAAATAAACATAATTATCGGTGCAGTGGACGGCCCTGTTTGGTTAGTTACAAATCAGGTGAGAGGGACTTTCTCCCTAAAAAGCACCAAACGACGGCCCGAAAGGACAGAAAATTAGCGGAAAAAGCGACGAAAAATGGATACTTTCTTTGGACAGGCAGCGGCAGGAACATCACGGCAGACAGACAATTCAGCTCAGACCTCGATGCAGGTTCGTAAGCGAAACGGTTCGCTTGAGCCGGTCGATATTAATAAGATCGTACGTGCGATCACACGTTGCTGTGTGAATCTGCCGTCGGTTGACAGCCTGAAGATCGCGACTAAAACGATCAGCGGCATCTATGACGGAGCGACGACGCAGGAACTCGACAAACTGTCGATCCAGACGGCCGCGAGCCTGATCTTTGAAGAGCCTGAATATTCGCGTCTTGGCGCACGTCTCTTGAATCAATATATTGAAAAAGAAGTCCGCAACCAAGAAATACATTCTTTTTCACAGTCGATCGCCTTTGGCGTCAAAGAAGGTTTGATCGGCGAACGCGTCGCGAGCTTTGTTATACAGAACGCCCGCAAACTCAACGATGCGATCAGTCAGGAGCGGAACGATCTGTTCGAATTCTTTGGTCTCCGCACATTGTATGACCGTTATTTGCTGAAAAATCCCGAGACGCGTGACGTTATCGAATCGCCGCAGTTCTTCTGGATGCGAGTGGCCTGCGGACTGTCCGAAAGCCCTTACGAAGCGATCGATCTTTACAATCTGTTTTCGTCGCTCGAATACGTTCCGTCGACGCCGACGCTTTTTAATTCAGGCACGCGTCACGAACAGCTGTCGAGCTGCTTCCTGCTCGATTCGCCGCAGGACAGCTTGGAAAGCATATATAAAAAGTATTCGGACGTCGCGATGCTCTCGAAATTCTCGGGCGGGATCGGCATCGCGTATCATCGTGTGCGTTCGCAAGGGTCGCTGATACGCGGGACCAACGGCCATTCGAACGGCATTGTTCCTTGGCTCAAGACGCTGGATTCGAGTGTGTCGGCCGTAAATCAGGGTGGCAAACGCAAAGGTGCTTGCTGTGTATATCTCGAAACGTGGCACGCCGACATCGACGATTTTCTCGAACTTCGCGACAACACCGGCGACGACGCCCGACGCACGCACAACCTGAATTTGGCCAATTGGATACCTGATCTTTTCATGAAACGTGTCCAGGCCGACGGCCAGTGGTCGCTGTTTGATCCGAAAGTAGTGCCGCATTTTCCTGATCTCTATGGCGAAGAGTTTGAAGCTGCATACGTCAAGGCTGAGGAAGAAGGCCTTTTCATGCGGCAGATAAATGCCCGCGATCTGTACGCAAAGATGATGCGCACCATGGCGCAGACGGGCAATGGCTGGATGACTTTCAAAGATGCGTCGAACCGTAAATCGAACCAGACCGGGCGCCCCGAGAATGTCGTTCATCTGTCGAATCTCTGCACCGAGATCATCGAGGTCACGAGCGACAACGAGACGGCTGTCTGCAATCTCGGCTCGATCAACGCCGGACGTTATGTAAAAGACGGAGCGGTCGATTACGATAAACTGCGGCGGAATGTAAAGCTAGCCGTTCGTCAGCTCGACAAGGTCATCGACCTTAATTACTATGCGATTCCGAGCACTTCGAGTTCGAACAACCGCTGGCGCAACATCGGGCTCGGTGTAATGGGTTTGCAGGATGTTTTCTTTCAAATGCGTCTACCGTTCGACTCGGACGAAGCGCGAAAGATATCAGCCAAAATTCAGGAAGAGATCTATTTCGGAGCACTCGACGCTTCGAGTGATCTAGCGGTTGAACGCGGAATGCACCCGGCTTTCGTCGAAACTCGTGCCGCGCACGGCGATCTGCAGTTCGATCTATGGGGCGTGACGCCGGACGACATGCAGCGTTGGGACGCTTTGCGTGAAAAGATCAAACAGACGGGCCTTCGCAACAGCTTGATGATCGCGATCGCTCCGACGGCGACGATCGCCTCGATCGCCGGAAGCTACGAGTGCATCGAGCCGCAAGTGTCAAACCTGTTCAAACGCGAAACGCTTTCAGGCGATTTTGTCCAGATCAACAAGTATCTGGTGAAAGAGCTAAAAGCCATCGGCCTCTGGACCGACGAGATCCGCAATAAGATCAAACTGAGCGAAGGCTCGGTGCAGGACATCGCCGAATTTAACGACGAGTTAAAAGCTATCTACCGCACGTCCTGGGAAATCCCGATGCGTTCGCTGATTGACATGGCCGCCGACCGCGGAGCATTTATTGACCAGAGCCAATCGCTCAATCTCTTTATGGAAAGCCCGAATATCGGCAAGCTTTCCTCAATGTATATGTACGCATGGCAAAAGGGTTTGAAAACGACGTATTATTTGCGTTCGCGTCCGGCGACTCGTATCGCACAGGTTGCCGCTGCGGATAACATTTCGGCCGTCATCGACGAACCGAAGAAGGTCTACACCGACGAGGAAGCGTTGGTTTGCTCGCTCGAAAATCCGGAAGCTTGTGAAGCGTGTCAGTAATTAGTTAGCCTGCTGGACCCATTTATGTCGATTTTTCGAATCTTATCCGAACACAGACTCGCTGGCACCCTTTTAGCGATCGGATTTGTTTCGAGCGTCTGGGCCTGGTGGGTGATCGCGCCGGACGTAATGACATTCACCAGTGTCGGCCTGGAAAAACATGGAAGCCATTTCACCGGAACCTACTTGCATGTGATCGGTGGAACCCTAATGTTGTTCCTGGGTCTGGCGAACCTCTACGTAGGTACTACAAACAGGTTTTTCCAGTATCACAGGCTGATAGGTCGTGTGTATCTAATTGGGGGTGGGCTCGGAGCAATTTCAGCTATAGTCATTACCAGCAGCACTGCCCATAAAACGCCGGAATCAGGCCTCTTCACCAATACCACCATCTCGTTGCTCACGCTCGCGACGGCTTGGTTGCTGGCGGCAGGAATGGCTTTTCGAGCGGTGCGAAACGGGCGTTACGACGCACATCGCGAATGGATGATTCGTAGCTACGTGCTGGTCTGGTCATTTGTGTTTTGCCGCCTGGTTAGCAGAGTTCCCGGGGTTGAGGAAATCGGTGGCGGCAATTCACTGATTTGGTTGTCTTGGGTCGGCCCGTTGATCATCTGCGAGGTTGCCATTCAGTGGCGTGCCGGATCTGACAAGTCATCCTTGACAATACCGCCCCGAACGTCGGCCTGATTGGCGTTGATCGAGCCGAGTTCATCCTCCGAAGATGGCTCACCAGAAAAGTAGTTTTAAAGGGCGCACAGAAAAATATGTTATTAGATCAAGGTTTCAATTTAACGCTTCGTCCGATGAAGTACCCGCAGTTTTATGAAATGTATAAAAATGCGATCAAGAACACGTGGACCGTCGAGGAAGTTGATTTTTCGACCGACGTGAATGACCTTCGAAATAAGATGACGCCGTCCGAGCGTCACATGATCAATCGTCTGGTGGCGTTTTTCGCGACCGGCGATTCGATCGTCTCGAATAACCTCGTACTCAACCTCTACAAGCACATCAATTCGCCGGAAGCGCGAATGTATTTGTCACGTCAGCTTTACGAAGAGGCGGTCCACGTGCAATTTTATCTGACCTTGCTCGATACCTATATTCCCGACCATCACGAGCGCGAACAGGCGTTTGCGGCGGTGCAGAATATTCCGTCGATCCACAAAAAGGCGGAGTTTTGCTTCAAATGGATCGATTCGATCCAAAATCTCGATGCTTTGGAGACAAAAGAAGACCGCAAACAATTTCTGCTCAACCTGATTTGCTTTGCGACCTGTATCGAAGGGCTGTTTTTCTTTGCCGCGTTTGCCTACGTATATTTTCTGCGTTCGAAGGGGTTGCTCCACGGCCTCGCTGCGGGAACGAACTGGGTTTTCCGAGACGAGTCGGCCCATATGGCGTTTGCCCTCGATGTGATCAAAGAGGTCAGGAACGAAGAACCAGAGCTTTTCGACGAAAGCCTCCACCGCCAGATCGTCACGATGATCGACGAAGCCGTGACCTGCGAAATGCAGTTTGCCGAAGATATCCTCTCCGGCGGCGTCTCGGGCCTCTCGATCGCCGACATGCGGCAATATCTCGAATTCATCGCCGACCAACGCCTCGCCATGCTCGGCCTCCAAAAGGTCTACGGAGCCAAAAACCCGTTCTCTTTCATGGACCTCCAAGACGTTCAAGAGTTGGCAAACTTCTTCGAACG
>JANLTF010000224.1:0-2383 GCA_031362825.1 Acidobacteriota bacterium
TGAGAAGAGATGGCAGAAGATCAGCCACCCGGAAAAACTAAAGGAAGTAAAATTACCAGAAAAAGAGATTTAGAGAAGTAAGGAAAGGAAGCAAAACAAGGAAGGCTATAAATTCATTTCCACAACATTTGACACGACCTCTAACCATTTTAAAGAACTCGGAAGTAACGTTCCGGTCACTTCCATGATGGGCCACCTTTAGAACATCAACATGCATTTTGCCATTTGTCAGGAGACCGGCGGCGGCGAGTCCGGCAAAAGTGTGATCGCTCCGGGCATCGCCCGTGAGCAGAATTGTTTTGCCTTCGCATTCGGCAAGTAAGACAATACTGCTGAGATTGGGAACGCTGACATCGGCATTAGCCAGTGTGGATGGATCGGAAATTGCTTTTTGCTCGATTTTGGCGAGCCATTCTATCCAAGCGAGCCGCAATTGTTCAAGATTTGTTTTATTCGGACCGATTACCGTAAAAGTCAGGCTCCCGAATTTGATTTGCGGCGGGGCGGTCTCAAGCATTACGAGCTCGTCCTGAAATCCGCTGTTGAGCGGCAATTTAAGTTTTTTCGCGAAAGTACGCAGTCGATTTCCGTCCTTTATCGTAAATAACGAATCGGGCGAGAGTGGCATCGCTACTGCCGCCGCCCCGGCAATGGACATCAGCGTCTGTAAGCGCTGTGTTATTTCACCAGAGGGGTCGATCGTTCTTTGAAACGAATTGTGCCACAAACCGCCGACGACAATCCGCGGCTGATCACCATTCGCCACATCTTCTTCGAGAGCCGCCATCAAATCAAGCAAACCGGCAATGTGATCGCCGTCAACATGGCTAAGAGCCACCAGATCGAGTTTATTGCTTTTAACGATTGTTTTTAAGGCATCCGCCAAACTATTCTTAAATGTATCGGGAGGTCCACCGTCGATCAAAATAAAACTAGGGTTGGCGGCGGTCCCGAATTCAAGTATTAAACTATCTCCGAACTGTGCCTGCACGGCGTGAAAATTGAACATTTCTTCCTCCAAAAAAAATCAAGTTAAAAAAGTAAGTGGGTTTTTAAGATCACCCGTCACGACCAGTGCGAAAGATTGTGGCGGCATAATAATATTACTGGCAACAACAACGATAGTATAAACGCCCTTCGGGTTGTCAATCCTGACAATCTGAACATTGTTGTTCGTATCGCGCTGACCACCGGCAATATTAAGCAATGTTGCCCCTCGGGCATTACCTGACCATTTCTGATGATTCTCGTCATCAACCAGAAGAAGCAAGCTGTTTTGCAGTCCGTTAGCCGGCGGATCGGTCCATGTCAGGCAAATTCTTAGCGGCAATGCCGAATCACAGGTAATTGTAAAACGGAACCGTTGACCGGTTTGAGTAAACTCGCGGCTTTTATCCGCCCATTTATCGTCAAACTCGAGTTTAAGCTCCGGTGATATTACATTTGGCACTGTGTTAGACATATCGATGCAGCCGAAGCCCTGGTGATAGTTCGGCTCGCCTTCTAATTTCGCTACGGCATCATTCCCCGTTATTCGGCGGGTGCCGTTGATTAATGTCGCCTTTAAGAGTGCGGCGCTGGGGGTCGCCCAGACAGCCCTTTTTCGATACCATTCTCTAACGAGCGCGGCACACCCGGCGACATAAGGAGCCGCCATACTGGTTCCCCCCATAAAGCCATAGTTTTTATTATTAGGGAAAGCACCCCAAAATTTATAAAGAGGGGCATCCTGAGACTTGGTTGCCGCGATGTCGGTGCCCGGAGCAACGACATCCGGCTTGATTCTCTGGTCGTTTGACGGCCCGCGGCTGCTGAAGGCCGCGAGGCACAGGGCGTCGCTCGAGATGAGTTCTTTTGAAATCGGCTCATCCGGATAGCGCTCGGGCCAGGCATCGTTCCAGGTCAGTGTCGAATATCCGCCCTCTTTCCGGGAACTTCGGCTCGCACCGACGGTAAGACCGTTTTTCGCGGTTGCCGGAGCTGCGACCGACGGCCAATCGACAAATCCCTTGTCGGAAGACATTTGAGCACCGGATGTTCGGGGAACGCCAATACCATCGTTTCCGGCAGCTATTACGATAAGCATATCCGGGTTCGCCGCCACGAAACGGTCGACGTCGAGCGAGCTGCTGGAGTAACGAGCGAAATTGAAGGCTCCCCAGCTATTATTATGAATCCGTGCGCCATTGTTATAAGCCTCTTTGAAAAGCTTACCGAGGTCGGCCGGGAGACCTCCAAGTCCACCTTGCAGGTCTAATATAGACTGGAAAAATACTTTGGCCTTTGGAGCGGCGCCCATTACCAAGCCGTTTGATGCGGTTCCGTCACCCAGAACACAGCCTGTAACATGGGTTCCGTGTCCTTCAGGATCTGAGACATCGCC
>JANLTF010000233.1:0-11208 GCA_031362825.1 Acidobacteriota bacterium
TAAAATTTCGCCGCGGATCGGCACCGATCGGTTGTGTCCAGCCAACTTTGCCGTCGGCCTGAACGAGTGAATTCAATGCCGTCCAGCCTTTTCTCGTGAGCGGCAGAAACTTCTTGCGGTCGAGAATCTTGTTGTTAACTCCCCACGCCATCGCGTAAATATAGAAACCGGAACCGCTGGCTTCGCCGCCCGGATAACTTTCGGGATCGAGCAAACTCGAACGCCAAAGGCCGTCGTTCTGCTGCAGCGTCGCGACGCGTTCGATCATTTGTTTGTATTGCATGAGATAGAATTCGCGTTTCGGATGGTTCTTGGGCAGCTCTTTAAGCAGGCGAACGAGGCCGCCGACAACCCAGCCATTTCCGCGGCTCCAGAATATTTTCTTGCCGTTCGCCTCGCGTTTGCCTTCGCCTTTTTCATTGATCAGGAACGACGCGTCGCGGGCATAAAGGCTCTCGTCCTTGTTCCAAAGCCGATTGTATGTCTCCATTAACAGCTTGTCGTTCAGCTCAAGATACGAATTGTCGCCGGTGATCTTGGCAAGCTTGGCGAGCGTCGGCGGGGCCATGAACAGTGCGTCACACCACCACCATGTTATGCCGTGCTTTGCGACCTCATTGCCCGTTTCTTTCTTCAAACGCTCAGCGACATCGATAGTCGGCTGGAGCATTTTCTTATCTTTTTTGATCCGATAAATATCCAAATATGTTTGGTTGATAACGATGTCATCGGCGTGGTCGAAACGCGGGCCGGGCTTCCATTCGTTCTTTTCGCCCATCTCCAGCATCGCATTCATCAGATCGGGCGACTTTGTTGTTTCGTAAGCTGCGAAAACGCCCGCGTAGAATGCACCGTTGGTCCAGTCCCAGAGCTTGTGCTTGGGATTTGCGAGCTGCCATTTTGCGACGTTAAGCATTTTCGCCTCGATGTCTTTTCGTTTGAACAGATCAGGTGACTGGCCAAATGAATTCGACGCTACAACGGCCAACATTACCAGCGAAAATAGGATTCGAGTTTTCATTATTTAAGCTGGCAGATGTCCAGAACGTTCATGTCTGTGTAGTCGAGGTTTTCACCGCCCATGGCCCAGATGAACGCGTAGTTGGTCGTACCGACGCCCATGTGGATCGACCACGGCGGCGAAACGACCGATTGGTCGCCGCTCATCACGATGTGCCTCATGCTGTCGGACTCGCCCATGAAATGCATAATTCGCTGGCCTTCCTTGAGATCGAAATAGAAATAGACCTCCGAGCGGCGGTCATGCAGATGCGGCGGGCAAGTGTTCCAAACGCTGCCGTGCTTCAACACGGTCAGGCCGAGCAAAAGCTGCGACGACTTACAAACCGCAGGCACGACGTATTGATAGACCGTGCGTTCGTTAGCAGTTTCGGTCGAACCAAGTTCGAGCGGAACGGCCTGATCGATCGAGATGTGTTTCACCTCAAACCGCTGGTGAGCAGGTGTCGAAGCCAGATAGAACCGCGTCGGATTGGTCGCGTCAGCCGATTCGAATGTCACGCTTTCGGTTCCCATCGGGATATAGAGGCCGTCTTTTGGTGCGAGCTCATAGCGTTCTCCGTCGACCGTGATCGAACCGGCGGTAGTCCCGACGTTGACGGCGCCCATTTCGCGGCGTTCCAGATACGGCTTGCCGTTTGCCGACGCAGGAACCTCTTGCAAAGGCAAAGAGATTGGCTTATCGACCGGCGAAGCTCCGCCGATGACGAAACGTTCGTAGTGCAGATAATTGAGCCGAACCTCGCCTGCGGCAAACAGGTCGTCGATCAGATAGCGTGAAATAAGTTCCTCGTTCGAAGTTCCGGGCATCGAATCAGGGTGTGTTGCGTAGTAGGTCTTTTGGTACATATATGTTGCTCTAAATAGTTATCATATCGTTAGTTACAGCCGTCTCCGTGATAAAATACGGCGAATGGAAATTGTCCGCGATCAACACTCAAACGTATTCGGCCGCGGTTCGCCTGACGGCGACCTGACGGACGACGAGCTACGATCGATCGTCGACGAAACTCTCGCCGACGTGCCTGTCGGTGCTCGGGTGCTCGCCGTTATTCCTGATAAAACCCGCGACGACAATACTCATATTCTATTTCCGGCTGCCGCAGCGGCTCTTGTCGAGCGTGGTGCAAAGATCGATGCACTTGTTGCTCAAGGCACACATCCGGCCATGTCAACGGCCGAAAAACTTGCAAAGATCGGTGCCGATCGCGGCTCGATCTCAAATCTCGGCACGATCTACGACCATCGCTGGAGCGACCCCGACGAACTCACTACCATCGGCGAATTGTCAGCCGACGAGGTCGAGAAAATTTCGGGCGGCCTGATCGCTGAGGCCATTCCGATTCGTATAAACGGTCTGCTCGCGTCCGGCGAATACGACGTGATCCTCGTTTTCGGTGCTACTATGCCGCATGAGGTCGCCGGATTTGCTGGTGGTGCCAAATACTTTTTCCCGGGCGTCGCGGGCCCCGAATTGACGCATAAAACTCACTGGCTGGCCGCAATGGCGTCGGTCGAAAACATCATCGGCCGCGTCGAGACACCGACAAGGCATTTGATCGAGGCCGCTGCCGAGAATATAGAGACGCCTGTCATCTCGTTCACGTCCGTGATCTCGAGAACTGCCGATGACCGCTTACGAACTCACGCTCTCTTCGCAGGTGATATCAAACAAGCCCTACGAGAGGCCGCTGACGTGAGCCGCCACGTTCATATCAAATACACCGACCGCAAATACCGTCGCGTCGTTGCTTTGCTCGACGAGCATTACGAAGACCTTTGGGTCGGCGGCAAGGCGAGCTACAGGCTCGGCGGCGTCATCGAAGACGGCGGCGAATTGCTGATCTACGCTCCACATTTGACGAGTGTTTCGGAAACGCATGGCGACGACATCATCCGCTTTGGCGGCTATGCACCGCTCGAAAAAGTGAAAGATCTGGTCGCAACATCAGTCGAACTGCGCGACAATCTCTGCGTCGCCGCCCATCTGTCGCAGGTCGCGTTTGCGGGTCGGCGAAACGCAAATGGCGATCTTACGATGCGATATAACCTTACGCTCGCGTCTGCGCTCGACGCCGAAACTTGCGCGAAGCTCAATCTCGAATACATGGACGTCGCCGATTTTCAAATATCAAACTACGAGAACGACACCGACACTCTGATCGTCGAACGTGCGGGCCGCGATCTTTATCTTGTCGCACCGACCGACAGCTAGAACTCAATTCCCGAGCGATGCACGCGGATCGTACTTTACCGGTTTTGGTAACGACGACATCATCTTTTTGAACTGGTCATCGCCGTATTTCCCGGCGGCCAATCTCACCACAGCGTAGAGACGTTCGGGTTCAAATTCGATGATCTGTTTCGTCGCCCACTTCTTTTCGCCGTTGGCGTACGGATATAGAAAATCGATCGCCTTGCGAATGCTGCGGCCGTCTTTTGTCTGAAAATTCCAGAGATCGACGCCTGTCGCTTCGCCGAGTTTGGCGAGCAAAATAAAAGCTTCGAGATTCATTGTGCTGTAGCTCAATGAACGTGTCCTGGCAATTTCCAGCGGCTGGCTGCCGTCAGGTTCGATCTGCGTCGAGACTCGTTTTTTCTTTACAGATTCGATGATCTTTTTGGCTATTTTGGTGTCGCCGACGAAGAGAGCGAGCGACGCGGCTTGAACGTCGTACCAAGTGCCGTGGTTATTTTTTGCGTTTGCTTCGTCAGTGCCGTGTTTACTTGTTTGCAGCCAATCGAGAAACTTGCCGAACCACGATTCGACGCCTTTCTGGTCGGCGTTTGCCCAGGTTTTAGAACCGGCAAGCAAACCAATCGAATCAACGACACGTGTCAGCCCGCGAGTTTCGATAATTCCGAAACTACGGCCTAAGCTTTGGCCCGGAACGAACTGCGCGTATTCGAGATTCGGGTTCATCTTTGTCTTCGCGTCGATAAACCACATCCGCAGCAGCACTGCGGCGCGGTCGGCGTATTCTTGTTTGCCGGTGAAATAGTAGGCGAGCGACAGGTTTTCAATACCGCTGATCAAGTCGTCAAGCGATTCGTGGTCGGGAATGTTCTCGATCTCAGGATTTTTCTCGCCATCGCGGCGAACATACGGCAGGCCGTCCTTCTTGCTCGGGTCTTTCCAGAAATAAGGTGCCTGGCTCATATAGTCATGCTTGTCGCCGCTTGGCGGTACGACCGTTTTTGCCATGACCGATCTGAACTCGGCTTTGAGCGCTTTTCGGGCCTCGCTCTCGACTTTGGAAAATAGCAGTTTGAACTCAGGATCGCTCGACCGCTGTTTCTGAGCCATCAACGCCTTCGCATCCATCAAAAACACTCGCGGTTGTTTTGACTGAGCGAACGCAGAAATGTGGGCGCAAAATAGGACGGCGGCGAGAAAACAAGGTGTGAGAACTCTGGCGTATTTCATACTACTTCTTGATCTCAGGCAGCATCTTGACCTCGCGAAGCCACAGTTCGCAGAGCCTAGTCCAATCGGCGCTCGATCCGGGACCGTTCTTCAGTGGTATCGAGTGTCCGCCCGTCGGGAAAACATGCAGCGTCGCCGACACCTTCTTGTCAAGCATCGCCGAATAGAACATCAGGCTGTTTTTCGGGCTGACCGACGCATCGTCCGACGCGAGATAAATGAATGCCGGCGGTGTTTTGGCCGTGACGAGGCGTTCGGTTGAGTATTTCTCTGTCAGCTCTTTCGAAGGGTTCTCACCGAGCAAGTATTTCTTGCTTCCCGCGTGAGCCAATTCACCCATTGTAATGACAGGTGCAGCGAGGATCATGAAATTTGGAACGGCAGAAACTTTGTCGCTGTCGTCGCCAAGTTTTACGATCTCTTCGGACGTCGTGCCGATAAACGACGCAGCGTGGCCGCCGGCCGACGAGCCCATGACGCCGATCCTTTGCGGGTCGATCTTCCAGCGTTCCGCATTTTGCCTGATCAGGCGAAGAGCACGCTGAGCATCCTGCAAAGGGCCAAGTTCCTTGTGTACGAGATCGGGCGAAGTCGGCAGGCGATAATCTAACGCAAAAACCGCAATGCCGAGCGAGTTTAACCAATTCGCAACGCTTGTTCGTGCGCCGATATGCGCAATGCGGACGTAGCCGCCGCCCGGAATGACGAGCACCGCAACGCCCGTATTGTCTTTTGCGGAAGGCAGAAAAACATGCATTCCCGGCGTTCCGACCTGGTAGATGCGTTCTTCGCGGATCTCTTCTTTGAGCTTCATGCCTTTAGAATTAGGCATTTTGCCCTCTGGGTAGAGAGCCACAAATCCCTGTGCGCTGACGGCGATCGTCGCCAACAGAAACAGAACTGCGAACAAGATAAAACGCGGCATTTGCTTAGATCCTATTTCCCAAGAAAGTCTTCGCGGATCGGTGAAAAGATATCGATCAACACGACCTCTTCGTCGAGCATCGTCGCTCCGTGTTCGTTGTGCGGCGGAAAATGCAGCACGTCGCCCGCTGAGACAATATGCTCGTTGCCGGAAATGAAAAATTTGACGCGACCCTTTACGACGAGCGTCATCTGCTCGTGATGATGCGTGTGAATTGGTGTGACGAGATTTGCGTCAAACGTAAATCGCACCATCATCACATTTTGGCCGACCACCATCTGGCGTTTAATGCCTTCTGCTACTTGTTCGACTGGAATTTTGGTCCAGTCCGCTATCAGTGCGTCTTTTTTTGCTGATTCGCCGATCATAAAGTTAGTTCAGTTTTGAAACTTCGAGGTCGAGTTTCCAGGTCATTTTCTTGCTCGATTTGAGCTGTAAATTGTCAGCCGAATAGATCAAATGGAGCGGTATCGCCATCAGAACGCCTTTGCTCAATTTGCTGTCGCCGCTGGCAAAAACGGACGTCGTGAATGCCCAATCCGCCGTCGCCGATACCTTTAACGTGCCTTCGGGCCCGTCGAAAATATCGGTTCGTTTTGCGCCGTTCATCTCGGTTCGTGTTCGGTCGGCGGTCGATGGAACGGCCATCCACCAGCGCTTGATCTTGATATCTTTGTTTGCGGTCAGCGTTTCCGTGCGTTCAAGTTTGTTGCCTACGATCTGCCAAAAAACTTCGCTCGTGATGCCGATGTCGAAACGCTCGCCTGACTTCGAGCCGATGCGTCCCCATTTTTGCCAAACGACGACTAGAGATTGGCCGTCTTTCGACCTGTTTATCTGTGATGAGCCTTCGGACGCGACATAAGTGTTGCCGTCTTCGAGTTCTATAAAAGGAACGAGCGCCGGATAGACCTGCTCGACCGGATTTGCAAAACCGGCGAGTCCGTACGGAGCCGCGAGATAATCTGAAATGCCCGGCTTGGTACCAACCGTTATCGGCAACGCAAATTTTAGATTGCCTTGGCGAACGAGCCAGACACCTGTCGCTCGTTCTTTTGATGCCTCGAAAAATTCGAACCTCGTGACGTTGTCGAGCGTTGGTTTGGCCGGGATCTCAGTAAGCTTCTCACGCTCGAGAGTTTTCATAAAACTGTCGTGAGCGACGATAATTTTTGCGAAACTCGTTGATATCTGCTGAAACTCGCGTTGAATGCTAATGTAAGCGTAATTGCCGCGGCCGTATGAGAACAGGTTAAACGTGTGCCGGTCGTCTATATAGCCGCTGCGGATCCAACGCCACGCTAGATGATAAATGCTCGCGATGTCAGAGAGTGGTGCAGGCCGGAATTCCGGATTGTCGCCGAGAAAGGCTGAGATCTCGAGCGTGTCGAGATAGCTGACAAGCCCCTGACTGCGGCCCCAGTTGTAGCCGTAGCCTTTGACCGAGACGAGGTCCCACCACAGCTTCATCTGCTGCTTGATCGACGGCCGCAGTTTGTCAACGATATCCTTTCGTCCGACGACCTCAGCGGCGTTCCAGCAGAATCGTGCGTATTCATTCGAATAGCGGTCGTAACGGCCGTTCGGCAGATCGTCGTCGGAATAGATGGCACCGTCTGTGAACTGCTTGGCCGCGCGTTCTATGAGCGAGTCGAGAAACGCACGGTCTTTCATCACGCCAAACTCGTAAGCGTATGCCGCTATGCGAGCCGCGACGCCGAGATAATTCTCAGGCAGATTAATGACCTCGCGTTTGACCGGATCGTAAATGCGTGTTGCGTCGAGTAGCGATGTCCATTCGTTGCGTTCGGCATCGTTCATGCTTTGCCAAACCGCGTTTTTGGTCAGATCAGCGCCAAAATGGCGAAGTGCCTGTGCTGCATACAGTTGAGAGAACGCCTTACCGCCCTTTCGAGCTTCGTACAAGCCCATTTCAGCGATCGAACGAGCAGTATTCTTGCCGGCGATCACGGGACTGCCGCCGATATCGCTCTGGGCGGCGATCACACGCATGAAACTGCCCCACGTATATTCGCCCGTCGTGATAGAACCGTTGACACGATCAGGCGGCGGGTCGAGCGTTTTGATAGCTCCGAAGTGGACTGCCACTTCTTTTGCCATAAAATCGCGCACCTCGGATCTCAACGCGGCTGGCGAAATTGTGGTTTTCCCGGACGCTGTTTGAGCAAACGCCCTATTCGGAGCGGCAACTATCGAGTTGCCGATCAATACGACAAGTATTTGCAACCAAATTAGATATCTTCTTTTGGACATAGTAAATACTTGGGCGATGAAAAAATAGAGTCCGAATAAGTTTAGAACCAAGCTCAAACGAACTCTATATTTTCCGTTAGATGATCCTTAGGGATATTCAGTCCATCCTTTCAGAACAACATTAGAATGTGAAGCGAAAGCCAAACTGAAGCTTACGCATTGGCCCGGCACTGGTAATGACACCAAATGTGGTCGATGTGCTACCGGCCGCCGGAACAGCCGCTCCCGGCTGATCGTAGTTCGGATTATTCAGCACATTGGTGCCCTCCGCACGCAGACGAAGCCGGAAACGCTCGCCAAAACGAAAATCTCTCGAAACCGCGAGATCAACCACAGAATAACTCGGCCCGGTCAGCAGGTTGCGAGGCGAACTGCCGTCTCTCGGAAGACCAGTGACTGCCAGGTTTCGTGCAAAAGCAGCCGTATTAAACCATTGTTGCGCCGTTGGATTGTCGATGTGCGGATCACCTACGAGATCGGCACGGTCGTTTGTGTTGCCGTCAAGATTGGCGTCGACGGCTCCGTTAGTGACGGTGAAAGGCCGGCCGCTGCGCATCTTGATGATCGGCGAGATGCTCCAGCCGTTAATGATCGCCTTAATTACCTTGTTTCCGCCTTTGTAAAAATCAGGCCGAAAATTAAAACTCGCGTTGAAGACGTGCCGCTGGTCCGTATCTGCACGGCCCCTTTCCTGGTCAAGCCTGCTGAAGTTCTGGGCCAGGCCCTGAGTAGTATTGTTGTGAAGCTGAACGCTACCCCGTGTGCTGCTCAGCGTGTAAAACGCATTGACGCTAACGAGCCGGCTCATGCGAAACGTGGTCGTTAGCTGAAGCCCGTTATACGATGCGCGTTGATCGGAATCCAATAGCAAAACAGCCCCAAACGCCGGATTTGGACGACGTGCAAGAATATTTGCTCCGGCCGTAGTCGCAGTTGGTGTTGCGACAGGATAGTTGACGTCACGGCCGAACGGCAGATTGCTGCTTCTCGTCCCGACCCATGCCGCACCGACCGTTAGCTGCTTGGTGATCTGACGCTGGATGGAGATATTCGCCTGCATTGTAACGGGCCATGAAAAATCCTGTGCCACGGCAAACAAGCCGCCGCCATTTGTAAACGAACCGGTATATGGGAACGGGTTGCCGCCTACGTATGCGTTGTACGGATTACTCAGCGTCGCTCCGAGCGGCACGCCGGTCGGGCTTGTCTGTTGCCTGATATTCGTGAATGTCAGACGTGTCGAAAAGGGCTGGAAGTTGGTCATCGTGTTCCACTCGTTGCCCGAGATGCTGCCGTAGAAAAGCCCAAAGGCGGACCGGATCGATGTTTTACCGTCTCCTGCCGGATCCCACGCAAACCCGAAACGCGGCGAGATATGCGTGTAATCAACGGGAATGCCGCCACGTTCAACGCCCTCATCTCCATAGAATAGCGCTCCGACCGGTGCATTCGGCCTGACGACCGACCGCTGTCCGGGCACGTAGTTGACCACACGATTCTGCGGGTCGGTTGGAGGTGTCTGGACGTCCCAACGGAGGCCGATGTTTAGGTTCAAACGCGGGTGAATACGAAAATCATCCTGTAAAAATACGGCAAAATACCAGCTATTCGTATATGCGGTGACTGGAGCATCCTGAGTGATATTGCTCGGGATCCCGATCAGGAAATCGGCAAATCCGTTTCCCGCAGCGGCTGTCACGGGCGGATTTGCGGTCGCTACTCTCGCGGTCGAGTTGCCGTTGAAGGTGAAAACACCGTAATTGTTTAGAAGTGTTTCCTGTATATCTTTATTTAGCGACATTTCGGCACCGATCTTGAGTGAATGGCGGCCTTTGTTCCAGCTAAACACATCGCGAACCGAGTAAAGCTCTGTTCCGGCTCTAGGGCCGCCGATCGCATTCGTCAGCGTGAAATAGCCGCTGACCGAGATCTGGGGCAGCGAAGGCGTTCCTTGCGGGGTAAACGTCGAACCAAGATCCCGAAGCGAGGTCGAAGGGTTGTTCAGACGCCCACCAAAATTCTTGGTGTACGTGAGCCAAAGCTGGTTGATCTTGTTCGGAGTGAGCACCCAGACATCACTGATGTTCAGATTGTGCTGGCGCCATCTGAAATCTTGCGTTGCCCATGGCAAATTGCCGGTTCCCGGAAAGACCGTCGTGCTTCCTTTGGTCTCGAAGTATGTGAAGCTCAGGCGATGCGGAACGTTAAGCTGATGATCAACCTTAACCAGCATCTCGTCGGTGTCGTACGGATTAGGCACATTTCCCTGCCAGCCCGGACGGCCGTTACTCAAGGTAATGTTGGAATTGGGAATATAACTGTCGGTGATCCTGCGAGCAACCGGATCGATGCGGTTCGGGCAAATGACGTGTTGGACGCCGAGGCAAACGAACGGAAGGTTGGTCGATGGATCTGTCGGCCTGGTCGCTGAGGCCGAAAAGTTACCGGCCCGTTCGAGTTCGGTAGGCACGATCGCACCGGCCAGGAATGTATTTGTTATCTGGCGAAGCCCTGAATACGAAAAGAAGAAAAACGTTCTATCTTTCAAGATCGGGCCGCCGATGGTGCCGCCGAACTGATTGCGGCGAAACGGAGCCTTTGCAAGCTGCGATCCCCATTCGTTGGCGTTAAAAGCCGTATTACGCACAAACTCATACAGCGAACCGTTGAACTTGTTGGTGCCTGACTTGGTCAGGACGTTGATCACTCCGTTCGCAAAGCGGCCATATTCGGCATTGTAGCCGTTGGTCTGAACTCTGAATTCCTGGATCGCATCCGGGCTCGGGAGGATATTGCCGGTATTGCGGAGGTTGGTCATGTTGGTGCCGCCGTCGAGATAGTAGTTGACCGAGCCGGTGCCGCCGTCGGTGCCGCCGTTGATCAGAGTTCGCTGTTCGGGAAACCCGAGGCTGAGATTGCTTGTCGTCGCCGAGGCCGTGGCTACGCCGTTATTGTTGGATTGAACGCCGGGCGTTAGATCAAGAAGGGCGTAAACATTGCGTTCGACCAGAGGAAGATTGGCGATCTCGGTAGACTCGACCGTTCGGCCAAGTTCTGCCGTGCTCGTGTTTATTTCGGGCGGAGCACTTGTAACGGTGACCTCTTCGCTTACGGCGCCAACCTCGAGAGAAATATCCGCCCGGGCGATGTCGTTGACCTGGAGGACGATGCCGCTGCGGTTCGCTTTCTTAAACCCGGAGGTCGCCGTAACCTCGATCACGTAATTTCCAACCGGGAGAAATTCAAGCCGAAAGCTGCCGTCTTCGCCCGAGACCACGGTACGTGTAAGGCCCGTATCGACGTTGCGTGCCGTTACGCTGGCCGCGGGTACCTGAGCACCGCTTGGGTCGGAGATCGTGCCGACGATCGTGGCGGTTGTGATCTGAGCGATGGCCGCTAGCGGCAGGGCGACCAGTAACGCAAGCACGGTAAGCCGCACAATACGCATTACCCCAAGTTCTTTTGAATTTCGCTTTTCCATTTTTTACTTCCTCCAAGGTTTGTACCGGCTTCTTTCCGGTCGAAATTTTTCAATTGCAACTTACCTAACTTCCTATGCGAC
>JANLTF010000308.1:0-2812 GCA_031362825.1 Acidobacteriota bacterium
AACTTGGCGTAATTGAAAACGTAAATGCCCATCGACGCGAGGAACGGGCGTTTCTGAGCAGCCTGAGCAGTCAGGCCGAAGTTGGTCGTATCGACACGCATTGACTGCAGTTCGTCGCCTTTTGGCTTTTCTTTGAATTCAACGATCTCGCCTTTCTTATCGGTCTTTAGCAAACCAAATTCGGTCGCCTCGTCCGGGCGGCATGGCACAACGGAAACGGTGAGGTCGGCACCGGTATCAAAATGCCGATCAAGGAACTTGCGGTAGTCCATCCTATAAAGGTGATCACCCGAAAGGATCAACAATGTATCAACACGCCAATCACGAAGGTGCGGCAGCATCTGTCTAACCGCATCGGCCGTGCCCTGGAACCACTCGGGGTTGTCCTTTGTCTGCTCGGCCGCTAGCACTTCGACAAAGCCGGTCGAAAAGCTTGAGAATCGATACGTCCGGGAGATGTGACGATTGAGTGACGCCGAATTGTACTGCGTCAGCACAAAGATCTGCGTGATCTCAGAATTGATGCAGTTCGAGACCGGGACGTCGATCAAACGATATGTTCCGCCCAGCGGAACCGCCGGTTTCGATCGTTCGCCGGTCAAGGGAAACAACCGCGAACCAGCTCCGCCGCCCAAGATCACCGCCACCACATTGTCGTATTGGCCCATAATAATGAATAGTAATTCGAGAATAACAAATAGTAAATAGCGAAGAGTGATTCGACGCGTATTTACTAATTGCGATTTACTATTTAATATTCACTTAACGGTATGTGGTATTGGATCAAGATCTTATTTCTAATTTTCGCCGGCTCGGTCGTGCTGTGGCTCGGCTATGAGTTGGTCACTTTTCCGTCTATCTCGAAGCTAAGGAACGAAAATCCGACGACGTCATCCATGATCGAATACCGTCTTTCCGAGGCACGTGCCGAAGGCAAAGAGCAGCGGAAATTTATGATCTGGATGCCGATCGAGCAAATCAGTCCGCATTTGCAGCGTGCCGTTTTGGCTGGCGAAGACTCGCGTTTCTTTCAGCATAACGGATTTGATTGGGACGCCATTCAAGCGGCCTGGGACGAGGCCGTTAAAGAAGGCGAAAAAGAGGCTCGCGAGGAATGCGAAGAAGCGGCCAAGGCCGCCGGAACGCAAAAGGCCGACTGCAAACCGAGCGAAGACGATTGGATTCCGCCGATGCCAAATTTCAAACGCGGTGCTTCGACCGTCTCACAGCAATTGACCAAAAATCTATTCCTTTCCGAAGACCGTAATTTCCTGCGTAAAGGCCGCGAGGCGGTTTACACCTATTTTCTCGAACGCGAACTCTCGAAAAAACGCATCCTTGAACTCTATCTCAACATCATCGAATGGGGCGACGGCGTTTACGGAGCCGAGGCCGCGGCACGAACTTACTTTAAGAAATCAGCCTCGGACCTGACCAAAGACGAAGCGGCGTTTCTTTCGGCAATGATACCGAGTCCGCTAAACGTCTTTAACCCTGTCAAAAACCGCAAACGCGTCGTCCGCCGTCAAAAAGTCATCCTGCGAGGAATGAACTCGATCAAGCTCGATTTCTCTGAAAAGTAGCCGCTTACCATTTCAAAGACTGAAAGAAAAAGCTCATCGTTTCTGGTTCGTCGTCCGGAATGTCATTGGCCTCGTCGTCTTCTAATTCTTCATCGTCATTGGAGAAACCATCGCCTTCGTCATCGTGCTTCACACCGATCTTGTCGCCGCCATTCCAATTGCCAAGTTCGATCTCATATGCGTCGGCTCCGTTGTCGCCCGCACCGACGTCATTTAGCGAGATGCTGTCGGATTTGCCATTCGCGTCAAACTGTTCGATATCGATATCGTATCCGTCATCCCCGCCAATGTTGTCGCTTATTTGTATGTTGTCGGCGTCGGTAAAATCGACCGAGAGCGACGGCAGGTCCTTGCTGCGTTTCGATACGAGGCCGCCGCCCGCCGCTTTAACACTTCCCGCGGCCTTTGATCGGCTAGGCTTTATCTCTGCCTTATAGCTCTTTTTCGGCGTATCGACGGAGTAAAAAACCTCCGGCATTTCCCCGTCTTTGGACATTTCCATCGAGATCTTTTCGCCGTCCGACGAAAATGCGGCAACGAGGAATTCGCCCGGATCGAGCATGATGCCATCGAGCCCAACGCTGAAGCCCGGCCCGGTGAACACAAAATCCATAACGCTCTCCTCTTCCAGATTGTCACCCGAAAACACGACGGTGTAGATCTTGTCGCCATTGGCGAACGGAACGTTGTAATGAGGCATGTCAAAGCCTTTTCCGCCGATATTGTTCGTCTTTTTTGCTCCCGGGATCTCATTAAAATAGGCATCTTTGTCGGGATCGTAGCCGAGGCGGCGATCCTTGTCGTCGAGGATCATCATGTCGCCGTCACCGGTTAGGAAAAAATCGGCATACCGTGGCTTTGCCGCCGGTGCGGCAACAATTTGCGCCGTGGCGGGCTTCGGCTGAGATGCTGGTTTCGCCGGAGTTGGCGTTGGTTTTGCCGCAACTCCCGGCTTCACGGTCTCGATGCCGCAGCCCGTGCCAAGCCTGTCCGACTCGTCAAAAGGTGCGGTGAAGCAACGGCCTTCGCGTTTCGATGTTGGGACGATCTCGAGAGAGTTCGTGGTCTTATCGCCGGTGTATGTGTCCGGTTTGGCACCGGGATTGATCACGGCAACGTAGTTCCATGTGTTCTTTCCGCCTTTCTGAACCGTCAGCATTTTGGTGTCGCCGGGATCATTGTTGTCGTAAACATGCACTTTATAACTGCTGCCCGCGTCCTCGACGGCA
>JANLTF010000313.1:0-2081 GCA_031362825.1 Acidobacteriota bacterium
GCCATACCGACGGCACGGCCAATGATGTTTGCCTCGGCGAGCGGCGTGTTGAATACGCGTGCTCCGCCAAATTTTCGCTGTAGATTTGCCGTGACCTTAAACACGCCGCCTTTGCCCTTGACCTGTTCGAGATATTCTTCGCGTGAGCAGTCAGCCACGTCTTGGCCAAAGACGACGATGCGCGCGTCGCGTTCCATTTCTTCGTGCATGCAGCGGTTGATGAGATCGACCATCGTTCCGGCGTTGCCGCTGAGTTCGGCTCCGTCCTCGGTGTCAAAAAGCTGACGGTCGGTCGGGTCGATGTCGGGCGAAAAGACATTGCGGAAAGCCGTCTCAGGTGCCGGCTGCGGCGTTTCGATCGCGATGTCCGCTGCCTTATTTACCTCGCCATCGACCTCTTTCCTTAATGCTTCGAGATCTTCGGACGACGCGATTCCCTCTGTCATAAGGAACTCGGCGTATTTTTTGATCGGATCGGTCGCGGCATCGACTTCGAGTTCCTCGGTCGGGCGATAGAGCTTTTCGTCGTCTGAAAGCGAGTGCGAATACGGCCTCGTTACCTTGGCATGTACAAACGCCGGTCCTTTTCGCTCGCGGCAATACTTTACTGCTTTGGTAAAGACATCGTACGACGCAAGCACGTCCGTTCCGTCAACCTTTTGAATGAACAGGTCAGGAAAACCGGCAACGAGCTTCGAAATATCGCCACCTGCAGTACCGACCTCGACAGGAGTCGAAATTGCGTAGCCGTTGTCCTCGACGACAAAGATAACAGGCAGTTTCAGGTTCGATGCGGTGTTCAGAGATTCCCACCACTCGCCCTCGCTAGTAGTGCCGTCGCCGACGGACATATAGACGACCTCGTCGCCTTTGAAACCGATAATTTTTTCCTCTAGGCCCTTCACCAGACCGGCACGATAGCTTGCTTCAGCCGCACCGACGCTGTGCAACGCCTGCGTTCCGGTACACGACGACTGCGAAGGCACATTTAGCTTAACGCTGCCCCAGTGCGAGGGCATCTGACGCCCGTGAGAGTTTGGATCGACTTCGGCACCGACCGCCGACCAGAGCATTTCCTGTGTGGTCATGCCAAGTCCGAGCATTAGTGCGCGATCACGATAGTACGGGAAAAACCAGTCGTAACCGGCTTTCATGGCCAAAGCGGCGGCGGCAAGGATGCCTTCGTGTCCGGCACCTGAGATCTGGAAAAAGATCTTGTTCTGGCCTTTGAGCTGGATCTCCTTGTCATCGACTCGACGCGACAGATACATCGTGCGGTAAAGCCCAACTAGCGTATCGGTATCGAGACCGTGATGTTTAGCCCCTGTCGAGCCTTTAGCCCTCGCGGGTGTGGTCGCCTCCGCAGCGTCGGCCTTTGCAGTCGTTTGTGTTTTGGTGTCGGGGTTAAATCCTTCGGCCTCGGTTGTTCGCGCCTTTTCAGCCACGATGCCCTTGCCATCCTTTTTGGTCGCAGTCGCCATTTTTCTTGTTTCCTAGTGCAGCAAATATTACTAATACGGCAACTTTTTAAGATACCAAATCGCGGGAACACGGGCAATTTGGAAGTAAGGTCGATGGAAAGGGAGATTCAATCTACAAGACCATGGCGACGGTTCATATTCGCTAGAACTTCTTCCCACGGAATTCCCTTACCTGGGTTTTTCCGATAATCCTCGAGTCGCCGTTCATGCTCAGCCTTTTGCTCGTCAGTAAGGGAATAATCTTCTATTTGGAGCTCAAGAAACTCTGGCCGCTGGCCTCTTCAAAATGACAGTTTATTACGTCGCGAATATTTGCTCGCAAATCATCGAGATTCTCACCCTCAACAAAGATCGATTCTCCCACTGCTTGTGCTACATAGTCGCCTTCATTGACTTATTCAACTTCAAATATAATTTCCTTCATCGTAGTGCGAATATATCAGATGTGATTCGAACTAGATCTTAATTTCTATTTTACAATGATCGCTTCCGCCCCATTCTTCAACAGAATTCACCGCTTTGACAATCATACGACTTGCTAAGTCTGTGGACGCAAAGACAAAATCCAGTTGCCGTGTGGCTGTTTGTGGGGTCTGACGA
>JANLTF010000314.1:0-1673 GCA_031362825.1 Acidobacteriota bacterium
CCTCAGCGATGTCTTTTTCAATATCCTCAACGCGGAAGACCTTTTTAGGTACAGCCGCGGCGGGAGCATCTTTAATTTTTGAAAGATCGACGCTTACCGTTGTTGACGAGCCCTGGCCAAAGCCGATGGACGCGAATAATATAATTGCTGAAACGGCGGAAAGAAGTGCTGTTCGTTGTTTCAAAATATGATAACCCCCGCGAAGAGTGTAGATAAGAGGAGAATTCACTCCGAAAATAATAACATTCATTTGAGTTAAACGCGACGAGATTAGTTGCCTGCGTCCGTCAAACTCAGAAACAATACGAACTTTTCACACGTAAGGTTTTACGTTACACTTTGATGAACCTTACCGCATATTTCCTTGGAGGACATTTGAATGTTAAATCGTTTCTTGGCTGTGGCCGCAATTTGCCTGTTCTTTAGCGTCGCGAGTTTTGCGCAGACGAAACTTCTTCGGTTTCCGGATGTTTTCGGCGACCGTGTTGTTTTTAGTTATGGCGGCGACCTGTGGACGGCATCGACCAGCGGCGGAACCGCAACGCGTTTGACTGCTCATCCGGGCGTTGAGACCTATGCGAAATTCTCGCCTGACGGAAAATGGATCGCGTTTACGGGGCAATATGACGGCGACGAACAGGTCTATGTCGTGCCATCCGGCGGCGGCGAGCCGAAGCAACTGACGTTTTATCCTTCGCGTGGGCCGCTGGCTCCGCGTTGGGGCTATGACAATCAGGTGATGGGCTGGACGAAGGACGGCAAGGTTTATTTTCGCAGCCAACGCGACTCGTGGTCGCTGCCGATCGCACGTCTTTACACCGTCGCGCCGACCGGTGGCCCGGCCGACGCATTGCCGATGCCTGAGGCTGGTTCGGGTTCGTTTTCAGGAGACGGGACAAAGATCGCATATTCGCCGCGTTTTCGTGATTTCCGACCTGAGAAACGCTACAGCGGCGGTCAGGCCAATACTCTATACATCTACGATATCGGAACGGCCGATGTGAAATTGATCTCGGACAGTCCGCGTTCGTGCCGCGATGCGATGTGGATCGGTAACACCGTTTATTACAATTCGGACAAGGACGGCAAATTCAATCTTTGGGCATACGACACTGCGAGCGGCAAGACGACGCAGGTGACAAAGAACCGCGACTGGGACATTCGCTGGCCGAGCAGCGACGACAAGGACCGCATTATATATGAACGCGATGGCGAGCTTGAGATCATGGATGTGGGCTCAAAACGCACGTCAAAACTAACTATTGCCGTGCCGGACGACGGTATTAATAAGCGCATGCGGCAGGTTTCGACTGCTGGCCGCATCTCTTCGTATTCGCTCAGCCCGAAAGGCGAGCGTACGGTTTTTGCCGCACGCGGCGACATTTATACGGCTCCCATCGAAAAGGGCGGAACTCGTAATCTGACGAGGACGTCCAACGCCAATGACCGTTTCCCTGACTGGTCGCCGGATGGCCGCTCGATCGCGTATATTTCCGATCAAAGCGGCGAAGACGAGGTCTGGATCGCGGGGCAGGACGGTTCGACTCCGCCGGAACGTCTGTCAACTACAAACCCCGGGCAAAAGACTGGCCCGTCGTGGTCGGCGGACAGCAAGAAGATCGCTTTTGGAGACAAGGACGGTAAGGTGTTTGTCCTGACCGTTGCCACAAAAC
>JANLTF010000331.1:0-4234 GCA_031362825.1 Acidobacteriota bacterium
CACACCACACGATACGGCCGCCTGCCTTGAGATGGCGATTGCGGCCAAGTCATCTGGTGTCGTTGTTTCGAGCGACATCGACAATTTGTTCGAGGGTATCGAAGATCTGCTTTCTCACATCGATATTCTGGTTGCATCCTCCGAATTTCCGGAACGGCTGACGGGAATCGCAGATAAGCGTACCGCATTGATCGCTATCCATGAGCGATACGGCTGCGCTATCACAGGCGTGACGCTCGGCGAGAACGGTTCGCTGCTCTATTGCGACGGCGAGTTTATTGAGACCGCCGGCTTTGAAGTTCCCGGTGGCTGCAAGGACACGACCGGAGCCGGCGATTCATTCCGCGTCGGCCTACTATACGGGCTGCTCAAGGGTCTTTCGGTCGAAGAAAGCGCACGGGCGGCGAATGCGGTGGCGGCTCTCAAGTGCAGGGCCATTGGTGCCCGGACGTCTCTTCCGGACGCCGCCGAGTTAGACTCCTTCTTAAAAAAAGTATAGACAGATCTGCATCGCATATACTATTCTTTATATGAGGGCTCCCTCTCTCGTTTCTCCTCTTGTTCCCCCGACACGCGTAAACACTACGCATTCCTCATGTTTTCACCATCTAGTTATGGATTCGAAGATAGGTCTAATTATTCAATTGGCAGGAGTTTCATTGATAACTCTGTTGACGCTGTTCCTGCGCCGCTCGTTGAATGTCGTCGCTCTCAAACACTGGACGAATGCCTGGCTGTTTCTGTCGTTCTCGCTTTTCTGCCTACGGCTCGCCTTCAGCTACGAGCACTATTCGGTTCAGCTTTACAGCTTCTATTTTCTGACTGAGTACTTTTTCGGTTTCTTACTGGTCGCCGGTTGTCGAAGTCTCAATGGAAACGTAGACATGAAGATGCGTGGCGAATTGTGGATCCTGCCATTTATCGTCGTCGCCTTTGGCTTGCCGTTTTTGGCGGACGATTTCAATTTGGTGTTCAATGCCCATTCGTTGATCCTGTCGGGCTTTTTCTCGATCGCATTTATCGAATTGTGGAAGACCAAGATCCGCAGCTTTGGCGGCAAGGTAATGCTCATCGCGCTTGGGTTATTGACGGTCAATTTCTTTGGCTACTTTGTCGTCTTTACGGCACGCCAGTACATCGACATCCAAACAACATATCTTGCATTCAACTCGGTTATCGACCTTGTTTTGCAGATCTTGCTTGGTTTCGGAATGGTGATCGTACTTCTCGAACAGGTCCTCTCCGACGCTAAGGTTGCAAACGAAAAGCTGCAAAAGGCACACGAAAAGCTAGAGCAACTGGCACATATCGACCCGTTGACAACTGCGCTGAACCGTCACGCTTTTCACGGCTATTTGAACCGAAACGGGGCCGAGGGCAAGTCTGCCAACGGCTGTGTCGGTTTTTTTGACGTTGACGATCTCAAGGACATCAACGACGTTTACGGCCACGCCGTCGGCGATACGGCGATCCGTGCCGTGGTTCGGGCGATCCGCGAGATCATACGAGCCGAAGACCTTATCTTTCGCTGGGGCGGCGACGAATTCTTTGTGATCATGGTCGGCCTCGACGCCGAAACGGCTCTCGAACGAATGTCGCGCATGGACGCAATGCTCACAAACATCCGTATTGACGGCGTAAACAAGCCCCTAACGATCGGCGTTTCGCATGCGTTCGAAGATTTTAACGACATCTCCGATCTCGAAATGACCATCGAGAAGGCGGACGCCAAAATGTATCTGCAAAAACAAAAACGAAAGGCAGCCCAAGCGAACGGAAAGCTTTTGCCGCCGCTCTCCGAACAAAGCCTGCTTGCACGTTAGACCTGGAGGTCTATTTCCAATCACCAAATGGCCGTTTTTGTGACAGTCGAAAAACAAGGCCCGCTGGGCCGAAAGCGGAGGACGTAAAGGCAAGCGTTCCGTCTTGCCAAGTCGCCGACCAGTCGCGGCTGTGCCGATTCGCAGAGCGGCGATAGCTATGCCTCGCGGTCAACCGGTCCCGAAGAACAGGGAGCCCGCGAATCCGTCCTTGAACACACAATTTACACGCTTGAAGTCCGGCGTTTGGCGGCCTAACCGATACGATTTTTATTCGACCAGGGAACTCCTTTACCTCTGCGGAATTCCACATTCTTTAGGAATTCATAGCTTATCGTTGAAGAATCCGACGACCAGTGCCCAGGCGTCTTTGGCAGCGGTTTCGTTGTAGACTTCGGGTCTTGTGTTGTTGAAGAAGGCGTGGTCGGCTTCGTATTTGATGGAGTGGATGGGTAGTTCGAGGCGTTCGGCGGCGTCTTCGAGGGCGGCGACTTTTTCGGGGTTGATCCAGGCGTCTTTGGTGCCGGAGATGAAGAGCGTGGGGACCGTTAGTTTTTGCAGAATATCTTCGGGCGGTGTGTCGCCGTAGAAGGCGGCGGCGGCGCTGATGCCTTCGACCTCGCAGGCAGAGCGTAGAGCGAATGTGCCGCCCATGCAGTAGCCGGTGATGCCGAAATGCGAAATGCCGTGCGCCGTGGACGCTGCCTCGATGGCACGCGCTATAGTGTCGAGGCCGTCTTCGATAGCGAGTGCCTGCATAAACTGGCCGGCCTCTGTCGCGTCTTTGGCTATACGGCCGCGATAGAGGTCAGGTGCGATGGCGATAAATCCTTCGTCGGCGTAACGGCCGGCGATGTCCTTGATGTGGTCGTTGAGGCCCCACCATTCCTGTATCACGAGCACGGCTTTGGTCGTTTCGTTGTCGGGCAATGCGACAAATGCTGTCGTTTCGCCGCCATTGGTATTAAAGGTCAGTGTTTCGCTTCGCATAACTAATATTCTCCAAATCTGAATCTTTAGGAATTATAAACGAAAGGGTCTTTTTGCGACGAATACTCTTGGCGGTCTCTGCGTTAAGATCATTTTTTAACGCAGAGACCGCTGAGACCGCGGAGCTAGAAGAATCTCACCGAATAACTGAAGCGGAAATTGCGTCCCTGTTCGGGAGCGAGGTCCTTGATGAACGAGAGATGATTGCGGTAAAGCCGATCGCCGAGATTGGAAGTGCTCACCGAGAATGTGTGCGCCGCGTGCTTACTTGCAAGTGTGTATGACGCATTTACGTTGAACATTTGATAACCTTCGGTCGGCGTCTCGAGGGTGAAAACGTCGCCCGCCTTACGGCTTCCTACAAATATCGCCTCGGGACGTACCGAAAGGCCTTTGTACCGAAATTCAACCCCGGCTCTTAGACGCATCGGCGTGATTCGCGGCAGTGGAATGTCGCCATCGCGGAGCTTTGCGTTGACATAATCTGCCGAGACAAACGCACCGAGCCAGTCTTTGACATCAAAGTCCGCGGAGATGTCGGCGCCCATAAACCGCGCGTCGCTCTGCGAATATGCACCAATCGGCAGATTGTCTTCGACATCGATATTGCCATCGCCGTCCGTGTCCTGAGGCGACAGGAAGACGAAATTGTCGATGTTGTACATGAAGAAGCTGCCGTTCAGACGAACTCTTTTGAGCTGCTGTCTAAGGCTGAACTCGATACCGTTTGAACGCTCTCGGGTAAGTCCCTGATTGCCGATCTCAAACGTGACGGTACCGATATGAGCGCCGTTGTTATAAAGCTCTTCGAGCGACGGCGCACGATACGCACTCGTGAAATTTGCGATAAACGCAGCGCCTTCCCACAGACGAATTCGAGCGGCGGCCGCACCGGAAAAACCCGTGAAATCGCGTTTTGCGTAGGCAACCGTATTGACTGGGCTGTAGTTATTCGTCTCGACACGCCCACCAAACTGCAATGAAACCCTGTCAAAGCTTAGTTCCTGCAGACCGAAAAATGCAAAGTTATTGTGCCGTACCTTGCCATCGATGAGCTGCTCGGCTCCCTCGGTCAAATAGCGGCGGCTGTAACCTTCGAAGCCGAATTGGCCCGAAAGTTTTTTGTAGTTTGTCTGTGTAAATGCCGCACGATACGAAAACGTGTCGTTGAAAAAGTTGGTCGCCGTCGTGTCGATCGCGTCAGCAGTTTCGATCTCTTCGTGGCGATAATTGGTCAGATCAACGTAGAAATTCCCCTGCCGGATCGGGCCGTTCAGGTCGCGAAATCCACCCTTCACGCGGTAATTATTTCGCCGCATCCTGAGATCGATCTGCTCGTCGGGGACGCCGGGCAGCGTGCTGCTGAACCGGTCGCGGATCGCAAAAATGTCGTATTGACATTCGCCGCCGCCCTTTCCTGTCGG
>JANLTF010000337.1:0-2883 GCA_031362825.1 Acidobacteriota bacterium
GCCTGATCGGCGGAACAGCAACAGGTGCCCTTATCGGTGCTGCTGCAATGTCAGGCAAAGGGGCCTTGATCGGAGCCGGGATCGGAGCCGGAATGGGCTCAGGCATTTTGCTCTTCAGAAAGGGCAAAGAAATGCGGATCGCAAAAGACGTGGAATTTGAGATCGAGCTGAAACGAGAGGTCGTACTGCCGGTCCTCGATTATTGAAAATTTATGAAAAGTTTGGTCGTTGGCGAGAACCGTCGGCCATACCTGAAAAAGCCCGATGCGAAGGGGAGAGCGCACCGGGCTTTTTCTATTTTGTGCGCCGAGCATCCGCGACCATCTTCCGGATCTCCGCCGCGAGCGTCGGTGCGTGATACGGAATACCGTTAGTGATAGTCCATTCGATACCGCCGGTCTTGACGGCCTTGCCATTGACGATCTCTTCGGTTCCGAGCGGCGAAAGGACCTTAAAATTTTCGAGCGGATTGCCGTTGACTACGATCAGGTCGGCCTTGTAGCCTACTCTGATGCGGCCGATCGAGTCTTCTTTGCCGAGAATCTTTGCACCGTTTGAGGTCGCGTGCTGAATGACTTTTAACGGGTGAAAGCCGGCTTCCTGATGAAGTTCGAGTTCGCGAAGCAGTCCGAAACCGTACATCTGATAAATAAATCCCGCGTCTTCGCCCGTGCCGATCAGGCCGCCTTTCATTTCGAAATCATAGACCGCTTTCATCCAGATGCGGTAATTTTCCTTCCAAAACGTTTCGTCGGTCGAAGACCAGCCGATAAAATACGAACCGTGATTATCCGGATTTGGTTTGAAATATTCCTCAAGCACCGGATGCAGATATTCGGCGAACGCCGGATTGGTCTGTGCCCGCTGCAGGTCGCGTGAGGCTTCGTAGATGACGAGCGTCGGGTCCCATGCGACATTTGCCGCAACCATCGCGTCAAGAACTTTGTCGAGTTTTGCCGGATCTGCCTCACGCCACAGGCGTCCGGCGTAGCGAAAGCGGTCGACCTCGTTGTTGTAATTGTAATTTGCAGGAAAATTCTGCCGCCCACTCGGTATCGCCGCGTCAGGAATGCCGTACCAATGTTCGATGCTCGTCGTGCCGCCTTTGATATCGTCCCACGCGTTCGTTTCTTCGACACCGACGTGATGCATCACACGCATGCCCTGCTTTTTCGCTTCATCCATCATCGCCGCCATAAGGTCGCGGTCCATCGTGTATAGTTTGATGCCGTCATAGCCCGCTGCCTTTAGATCGCGAACACGTTGCCGCACCTGCTCGGCCGTATTCAAATTTGCCGCTGGAAAGCCGCCATATGGAAATAGACGCGGCCCAACGAGCGCTCCCGCATTGATCTGATCACGATAACCAAGTATTTTCGGGTTCGCCCACGCATCACGCACCGTCGTGATCCCGCACGCCAGCCACAATTTGGTCACATACTCGACCGGCATCGGTTTGCCCGCCCGTTCGTCCTGCGTGTGCCCGTGCAGATTGATCAGCCCGGGCAGGACGTACTTGCCTTTCGCATCAATGACAAGCTCATCCGGCAGCGACGCAGCCGCTGTCGGCCGTACCGCCGGCGAACCCGCGATCCGCGTGATCACATCATTCTCGATGGTAATATCCAACGGACCCGCCGCCGGCTTACCGCTGCCATCCACGACCATTGCGTTGCGGACGATGATGCGTTTGACACGTTTGCCTGAATACGATGCGGGTGATGCCTGCCCAAAACCGCTCGCGGCCAGCGTCGCCGCGATCAACATAAACGCCAATACAGTTCGGATTTGCTTGATCTTCATAATTGAATCACTGAATTTGCGGGAACCTATGACGAATAATAGAATATATCTTTTAATAACACACGTATTCAGTAGATAACTATCTAAGAGAGGAAAATAATGGCTGCAGGAAGAAATAAGGTTACGGTTGTCGGTGCCGGTAATGTCGGTGCGACGGCTGCTCATTGGATCGCGAGCAAAGAGCTGGCGGACGTGGTATTGGTTGACATCGTAGAGGGAACGCCGCAGGGCAAATGCCTCGATCTCGCCCAGGCGGCGCCGATCGACGGTTTTGACGTAAAGCTCGTCGGTGCAAACAGTTACGAGGAAACGGCAAATTCCGACGTGGTCATCATCACCGCCGGCCTGCCGCGCAAACCGGGCATGAGCCGCGACGATCTCTTGAAGACCAACTCCGACATCGTCGGTCAGGTCACCGATCAGGTCGCCAAATACTCACCAAATTCGATCATCATTGTAGTCTCAAATCCGCTCGACGCGATGGCACAGGTCGCATTCCGACGCTCGGGCTTCCCGAAAAACCGCGTGATAGGAATGGCCGGTGTGCTCGACAGTGCACGTATGCGCTGCTTCGTCGCTGAAGAATTGGATGTCTCGGTCGAAAACGTGACATGCTTCGTACTCGGCGGCCACGGCGACACGATGGTTCCGCTGCCGCGATATTCGACGGTCGCCGGTATCCCGATCACCGAACTCATCGCTAAAGACAAGCTCGACGCGATCATCACGCGCACCGCCAACGGCGGCGCCGAGATCGTCGGCCTGCTAAAAACCGGCAGTGCATATTACGCACCGAGCCTCGGAGCAGTCGAGATGACCGAAGCGATCCTCAAAGACAAGAAAAAGATCCTGCCATGTGCCGTCTTCCTCGAAGGCGAATACGGCGTCAGCAATCTCTTCGTCGGCGTCCCCGTAAAACTCGGCAAAAACGGCATCGAGCAGATCATCGAGATTAGCCTCACCAACGACGAACGCACCGCCCTGCACAAGAGCGCCGCTGCGGTTCAGGAACTTGTCGATATTTTGAATGTCTAAGGCAGAAACACGACCGGTAGGGAGTGTGTCCGAGCCTCACAAAAT
>JANLTF010000414.1:0-3728 GCA_031362825.1 Acidobacteriota bacterium
ACGACGTGATTGACCGTATGCGATCCGAAATTAATGCCCTTTCTGGACATTTCGCGTACCTCGTCCCAGTCCAGGAGTTGGTGTTCCGGTGGATATGCGACCATTTTGCTGCCGAGTTCCTGTTCGAGTGCTGCGATAACGGCCTCTCGAAGCTCATTCGGGAGATAGACGAGGGATTCGGTCACCTTGAGGATCTTGCCCGATTTCAAATGGTCGTCGCAGCGAAAATTGTCCACGCCCAGTCTTCCAAGGACGCCTGAGATCCTCACGGATCTTTCTGACGCTATTTTGAGCAGCCAAAAGATGCGGTCGTGCGGCAACGGATGATCCTTGCCGATGTATCCCGTCGGCAAAAAGACTGTTGCTGGTAGGCCGAGATCGTTCAAAACGGGAAATGCCTCATCGTAAAAGTCTCGGTACCCGTCGTCGAACGTTATGACCGCCATTGGGCGGGCGACGGTTCGGCCGGCTTCGAGAAAGTGCATTGCAGTTTCGAGTGAGACAACATCGAACGCCCGCCTAACCATCTCGCAATGTCGTCGAAATGTTTTGGTCGAGACCACGATTCCGTAAACCGCTTCGCGTTCTGCCTTTTCGATATTGGCGACGACACGGTGGTAGGCCAAGACGTGGATCGAACCGTTTGCAGTTCGCGGATATCCGAAACCAGCCTTTGCCGCGGATGCCGCCGATTTTATCGAACGCTTTACCAGTAGGGATGTATTTGTCATATTACTTTTCCAATTCGCAAACGGTTGTTATCTCGTTGCGAAGCCTTTCTATATATTTCGAAAAACTCATCTGCTCGTCGACCCTTTGTCGGGCCCTTTTACCCATCGCGAGCCGGGCATTTTTGTCATTGGCCAGAATCAATATCTTTTGGGCAAGGGCGGCAACGTCGCCGGGCTCGAACAGAAGGCCTTCTTTTTCGTCGTCGATCAACTCGGGAATGCCGCCGACTCTGGTCGTTATGACTGGAAGGCCCGCAGCCATCGCTTCGATAACGGACATCGGCATGGCTTCGGCGTACGTTGGCAGAACGAAAATATCGGATCGCTCGTAGAATGCGATTCGCTGGCTCAGCGAAACAGCACCGAGATGTTCGATCTGGTTCGCGACGCCCCGTTCTTCGCACAGCTCGCGTAGATTCTCGGCTCCATATCCGAGAATCGAGACCTTTAGCTCGGGCAGGTCGTTTTTCAGGCTTTCAATTGCGGCGATGAGATCTCTTTCGCCTTTCAGCTTTCCGATCGCTCCGACGAAAAGTAGTCGAACGATATTGCTGTTCTCGGCATTGCCCGATTCGCGTTTGCGAAATTCGCCGGTATCAATGGCGTTTTGAATGACGGAAATTTTCAGGTCGGGACGCAGTTTGCGAAGCTGGTCTGCGGATTCGAGCGAAACTGCGATGACGCGGTCGCTCATGCCTAACGAGTAGGCTATGAATCGTCGTCCGAATGAGCTTTGGTGCGGGTAATAGTTATCCAGATCGCCCGCGTGAAAATGGATCAGAACTCGTTTTTTGAGCAGCTTTCCAATTAGCCCGAAGACCGATTCGCGGTAGAGGCTGGCGTTGCTGCCCATATGGACGTACACAAGTCCGGGCCTCGAAATGAGAGCTGAAACGATAAATTGTATAAGAGCACCGATCGCCAGAATTAGTTTGCGAAGCCGCCCGTAATCCTCAGCTTGCGACGCTATGTAATTGATCTCGTACTCGTTACTTAGTCCAGAGTTGAGGATTCCGGCGGTCAATGTTGTAATCCCGCCACGAGTTTTGGTCAGGTGCATTCCCACCATCAATATCCGCAACTTCTTGGCCCCGATCGAAGTTCGGCCCTGCACGTCCGCGCCGGTCGCGGCGACGGCGGAGCCAAGGTCTTCCATTTGATATCGATACTCGATCATTGATTAAAAAGCGACGGCCGTTGGGCGATCTGCTAACTTTGTACTTGTCTTAGACCATCAAAGGCCTATTGATTCCAGAGAATCGCGTAGACGGCCACGAAACTTGCGGCAGAAATGGAGGCAATTCGCCATTCCTTGAACCGGCCGATCTTCTGCGATAAGTAGAGGGTCTCGAAAAGGGCGATCGCTAAGAACGAGAGAAGCTGACTGGCGGCGGCCCCGATCGCTCCATACCTCGGGATGAGAAATGATCCCGAAACGACACACACTGCGACCCCAAGTACATTGCCGCCAAGATCGACCCGCTGAGAATTTAGCGTGATCAATCCACGCGCAACGACTATCACCAGACAGAACGGAATCACGCTTAATGCCAATAGATCTAGGGCAGGTGCGGCCCGGCGATAGTTTTCTCCAAAAAGCAACGCTAAAACCGGCCCGGAAAGGAAAAGCGAGCCGATAGCTGCCGCCGCCGCGGCAATGGCCGGATAGCTCGCCATTTTGAAGACAAAGCGGCCGAATGTGTCAGGTGATTCCTGCCTGTATTTCGTGAGCATCGGCTGTATCGCGTTGGCGTAGCTGGACATTAAGATCGTCACAGGTATCAGAAAGCGCGATGCGGCCCCGAATTCGGCGGATTCCAGTTCGGTGCTGGCAAAAGCGAGCAAAAAGATCGGTGCCTGCCAGTTGATCGAGGCAATTGTGATCGTGGCCGCAAACGTCGGGCAAACTTTCGCGATCTCCTTAAAGTCGATCTGCGAGAACGCAAATTTCGCGGCCCGGACGCGGCCGAAAACAAAATAGATGCCGACCGAAATGAAACGAACAGCCGCAAATGAGCCGCAGATAGCGATCAGGTCAAAACCGAACCAGATCAAAGCAAGCGGAACGATGGTCCGTAACAGGTTTTCAATTGTGGATACGATCGCAATGAGCCGGGCACGGCCGTCGGCGATCGCAACCGCTTCGCACACGGCTCCGGGGCCTGTTGGTATCATTGCAAGGCTAAGCACAAATGTCGCGACCCGCACTTGCCACGAAGAGCTGACAACAAAACCACATGCCGTCATCAGGATCGAGGAGACTATCCCAGATATCAGCAGTAGAACGTAAGCACTGCTGATAAAGGTCGATGCCGCACGGTCGGCTAAAGCCGCGAGCGACCGTCGCCGGCTGATCTCATTCACCAGATAGGGAAGCAATCCAAGCGAAACAATACCGAAAAACAGGGCATAGAGGCCCATAACGATCGTAAACCGACCGACCTCATCAAGATCGCGCATACGCGCCATGAACATCCAAACCAACACGCTATTGGCTATGCTGATCACTCCGGACCAACTCATCCATAAGAAATTTCGGCCGAGGCTGGACGACTCGACAGCAGTAGTGTTTTTATTCGTGAAGGCATGGTTCATTAGTGCTTAGCCTCCAGTGCTGGACGTTGGCTGACGCGTATGACCCGGCTTAACGCGAATATTGCGCCAAACAGAAAGAAGCATGTCCGGATCGGTGGCCGGACCGATGCGAGCGATCCGGGTTCCTTAGTTCCTGAGATCACGAAAGCGATCATTCCCGCCGCCAGGCCAATGGCCATTGCGTACAGCAGGCGGTCGCTGGTTGCCGACGACCGGTAGCATTCGTAGAGCGAGTACAAAATGAGCAGGCAGAAAATGATACCGCCAGGAACACCGATCTCGGCCGTGATATGAGCAAATATGTTGTGAACCGGATTTGGAAAAACCTGCGAGACGAAGATCCCGGTTTCGTCATACTTCGTCATGTGTGTCCGGTAACCGTTGAGCCCGACGCCGACTAAC
>JANLTF010000438.1:0-4652 GCA_031362825.1 Acidobacteriota bacterium
GGCTCGGTCGTGCCGGTTGGCGATAACTATTACGCGGCTTTGAACTCGGCAGTTTTCTCGGACGGCTCGTTTGTCTTTATCCCAAAAGGCGTCCGCTGCCCGATGGAACTTTCGACCTATTTTCGCATCAACACACAAGAGGCGGGGCAGTTTGAACGCACGCTGATCGTTGCTGAGGAAGGCGGTTATGTCGCGTACAACGAGGGTTGCACGGCACCGCAGTTTGACACCAATCAGCTCCACGCAGCGGTCGTTGAGCTTGTGGCGATGGACGACGCTGAGATCAAATATTCGACCGTGCAAAACTGGTACGCCGGCGACGAGACGGGCAAAGGCGGCATTTATAATTTTGTGACAAAGCGTGGTGCTTGCCGCGGTGTGAACTCAAAGATCTCTTGGACGCAGGTCGAGACCGGTTCGGCGATCACTTGGAAATACCCGAGCGTCATCTTGCAGGGCGACAATTCGATTGGCGAATTTTACTCGGTGGCTCTCACAAATAACGCCCAGATCGCCGACACGGGCACGAAGATGATCCATCTCGGTAAAAACACGAAATCGACGATCATCTCAAAGGGAATATCGGCGGGAAAGTCGAACAACTCGTACCGCGGCCTCGTCAAGATAATGCCTAAGGCCGAGGGAGCACGAAATTACACCCAATGCGACTCAATGCTCATCGGCGGCAAATCCGAGGCGAACACGTTTCCCTACATCGAGGTCATGAACGCCACCGCCCGCGTCGAGCACGAGGCCACAACCTCAAAGATCAGCGAGGACCAACTCTTCTACCTCCAACAACGCGGCATCCCGCAGGAAGATGCTGTTTCGCTCATAATCAACGGTTTTTGCAAGGAAGTTTTCCGCGAACTGCCAATGGAATACGCTGTCGAGGCGACGAAGTTGTTGGGATTGAAATTGGAAGGAAGTGTGGGATAATGCGATATTTTTCAGTCAGTATTTGTCTATTGAGTCTTCTGACCTTGAACATGTTCGCTCAGGTTAAGACTTGCGACCAATCTACGGATTATGTGATCGACAAAGAAAAGCCTTCTGTTTACATTGAATTTGAACAGTTTGGAAAAGCTGACGATTGGCAGAGGGCGCGGCTGGGTGGGGTTAGCAAGAAGCCAGAGATTAAGAAAGGGAATGATGTTTGGCTCAGGCTGTATAACAACAGTTGCTGGGATATTAAGTTCAATACGTTGAGCGGTTCTATCCACTTCGAACCAGACCCGGCGAATCCTGACAAGAAAAAATTAGCTTTTGATATTTTGGATGGAGCAGCCGTTAGCGTTGTTTATACTTCAGAAGAGCAGGACCGAAAGGTTGTGCCCTGGGGCGGAGATAGCTTTTCACAATCGTTCCTACCGTCAGGGCGATCATTGGTTTTTCCGGTCTATAAAATGCACCTAGAAAAAAGCCGCTCTATCTACGTTGCATTTAATTATGGATGGGAAAAGAAGATATTTTCGAATAACTTAGCCCCTGATCATCATTCGTTTTTCTGGGGCTATCGACTCGAAGAGGAAAAAAAGAGATGAATTTACCAATCGAATTAGAACAAGAAGATGATGGTCGTTGGATCGCGGAGATCGACGAACTTGACGGAGTTTTGGTTTACGGGGCGACACGCGACGAAGCGATTAAGAATGTCAAGACTCTTGCATTGCGAGTCGTAGCAGATCGTCTGGAAAATGGCGAGAGTTTGCCGCAACAGGTTGAGAGCCTCATTTTTCAAGCAGCATGAGCACCTGGAAATCTGCAAAGGCAAGACGGGTTTTAGCTGCTTTGGAAAGTATCGGCTGGCGTCTCAAACGGCAAAAGGGGTCCCACAAAACTCTTGAACGGTTGGGATTTCCCGACTATGTCTTTTCGTTTCATGATGGCGACGAAATTGGTTCAAAGATGATGGCACGAATCGCTAAGAAAACTGGCCTAAAGGCGGAGGATATTTAATGAAAACGATTCAACCACAAAACCAACCACAACCCAAAGGCCATTACAGCCCCGGCATCGAGCATAACGGCTTGATCTACGTGTCGGGGCAGTTGCCGATGACGCTGGATACTCGTGAGCCTTTTACGGGGTCGATCGAGGAGCAGACGGAGCTTGCTCTTAGGAATGTTGAGGCGGTGTTAAAGGAATGCAGCAGCGATCTGAGCGGCGTTATTCAGATGACGATCTACGTTTCGGATATGGAGCTTTGGGGCGATGTAAATGCCGCGTACGCCCGCGTGATGGGCAATCATCGTCCGGCAAGGGCGATCGTGCCGGTGAAAGACCTGCATTTTGGGACGAAGATCGAGATACAGGCGATCGCAAGCGTAATGGTCTTCGGAAGGCCGCTCTAAGGTGGGCGACTTGGCATGCAATATTACGGCATAGATTGGCTCGCTACCGTTGCCGGATTGACCGGCGTCTACATGATCGGGAGCAAGAACAAATACGGCTTTCTGATCATGATGATCGCGAGTCTTAGTTGGATGACGGTTGGTTTTATGATCGGAAGTTTGGCCCTTGTCCTGGGCAGTGCGGTGTTCTTTTCGCTGCACGTTCGCGGCTGGGTCAAGTGGAAGAAGGAAGCTCGGGTGGAGGCCGAATCGATGTTATGAAGTTGGATATTTTTCAGGTTGATGCGTTTACCAACAAACCTTTCGGCGGAAATCCGGCGGCGGTCGTGCCGCTTATTTCGTTTCTTCCTGACGAAACGATGATGGCGATAGCGGCGGAGAATAATCTTGCCGAAACCGCGTTTTTTGTGAAGACCGCCGATCATTATGAGATCCGTTGGTTCACGCCTAAGGTCGAGGTCGATCTGTGCGGCCACGCGACGCTGGCGAGTGCCTATGTGATCTTTGAATGTCTAAAGCTCGAGAGCGAGTCGATCAAGTTTCACTCCCACCGCAGCGGCCCGCTTGGCGTTACGAAAGTGGACGGCAAAATGGTTCTCGATTTTCCGGCATATCCGGTAACCGAGATCGAGCAATCGGACGAACTCGCCGGTGCTATAGGGGCGATTCCGTCGAAAGTATACGAAACGCAGGGCAATATGGTCATGCTGCGGCTCGAGAACGAATCGCTGGTTCGCGAACTCTCGCCGGATTTTAACGCTCTGCTCGCGATTGATTACGACGAATTTATTGTGACCGCTCCTGGCGACGACTGCGATTTTTCGTCGAGAATGTTCGCTCCGCGGATCGGCATTAACGAAGATCCGGTGACAGGTGCTATCCATTGTTCGCTGATACCGTATTGGGCGGAGCAGCTTGGTAAGAGCGAAATGTTCGCGCGTCAGGTCTCGGAACGCGGAGGCGAGCTTTTCTGCTCGCTCGACGGTGAACGCGTAGAGATAGGCGGCGAAGCTGTGCTTTATTTGAAGGGTGAGATCTATGTCGGTGCCGGAGACGAAAAAAGCATCGGTGCCTGAGGTTAGACTCGCAAAACCGGGCGACGAAGCCGCGATCGCAAAAGTGCTTTTCGAAGCATTTTCGCAGTTTCGCAACGACTACACGCCCGAATCGTTTGCGATCGTCACGCCGTCGGCCGATGAGGTCGCGAAACGGTTTGACGAGGGCCCGATGTGGGTTGCAGAGGACGACGGCGAGATCGTCGCGACGGTCTCAGTCTTACCCGAGCCTGAATGGCTCTATATCCGCAGCATGGCCGTCGTTCCGGCGGCTCAAGGGCTGGGAATCGCCCATCGTTTGCTGGAGGCGATCGAGGAATACGCAATTCGAGAGGGATTTGACCGTTTGTTTCTGTACACGACGTATTTTTCGATAGGTGCGATCGAGTTGTACGAAAATCACGGATTCGTACGCGGCCGCGATACGACGGCGGAAGAATGGTTCGGAACGCCGGGGTTGGCAATGGAAAAGAGGTTGGTTTTGAAATGATCGAGTATGAAAAGCGGGATATGTCCAAAATGTAAGTTAAACGAAGTCTATACTGGGAATTCTAGATCATTGGTTGGTGTTCCAACTAGCACGTTGCATGTCCAACCCGCTACGACATACATCTGTATCAACTGTGGATATTACGAGTTTTACGCGCTGCCAGGGTTTGACCTCGACCAGGTGAAAGAAAGATTTGAAAAGGTAAAGAATAAGGAACTGTAGAAATGTTATTAGAAGTTAAGGATCTGCACGCCGCGATTGACGGCAAAGCAATTTTAAAGGGCCTGAATTTGCAGGTCAAAAAGGGCGAAGTTCACGCCATTATGGGCCCAAATGGCTCGGGCAAATCGACTTTGTCGAAGGTCCTCGCCGGGCATCCGAGCTATGAGGTGACGTCGGGCGAGGTTTTGTTCGAAGGCAAAAATTTGCTCGAACTCGACCCAGATGAGCGTGCTCGCGAGGGCGTGTTTATGGCGTTTCAGTATCCGGTCGAGGTTCCGGGTGTTTCGAATTCACAGTTCCTAAGGCTCGCCTACAACCAGAAAGCGCTCCATCACGGCTTCGAAGAACTCGATCCGCTCGAATTCAACGATTACCTGAAAGAGAAAGCGAAGGTCGTCGATATGGATCCACAGTTTTTCAAGCGTTCGGTCAACGAAGGTTTCTCAGGCGGCGAGAAAAAACGTAACGAGATATTGCAAATGGCGGTGCTCGAACCAAAACTTGCGATCCTCGACGAGACCGATTCCGGCC
>JANLTF010000507.1:0-3438 GCA_031362825.1 Acidobacteriota bacterium
CCAAAATGGCCCTCTCAACCGCATCGGAGATCATCGCCTAAATTTTTTGAATTTTTTTGAGCCGTTTTTCGCAGTTTTGTCGCATGTATTGTCAGAAACCTTTTTAGGAGAAATAAAATGATAAAACCACGCGACGTTAGGAAATTATTTTCGGCAGTAGCTCTTTTCACACTCGTGATCATCACATCCGGTCAGATAACTGTCTCGGCTCAGACTCAGTATGGGGAATTTACTAAGGTAAATCTGCGTACCGGAACCTCCGTCGCCAAATTCGGAGAGTCCGTAAGCATTGACGGCAACACGATGATCTCGGGCGCATCCGGTTTCAGTTTGGCGCCGACCAGCGCGGAAGGCGCGGCCGTCGTTTACGTTCGCAATCCGAATGGCGCGTGGGTTCCGCAGCAACAGTTGTTTTCGAGTTTGATCGCACCGGGGAATCAGTTCGGTAGCTGTGTCGGCCTTAGCGGCGACACGGCGATCGTGGGGGCACGGTTAGAGCGGGCCATATATATTTTCGTCCGCAACGGTACGACCTGGACGCTACAGCAGAGGATCGCCGGCGTTAGTCTTTATGGTGCGTGTGCGATCAACGGCGACACGGCGATGTTCGCCACCCCTCCGAATACAGTAAATGTCTGGGTGCGCAGCGGCGGCGTGTGGAGCGCTCAGGCAGCTCTGACTCCTATGGCCGGAACTGTCGGCGAACAGGCTTTCGGCGCCGCCTTAACCATCGAAGGTAACACGGCGGTTCTGGGTGCGAGTTTTGATAGTGATGGGAGCGGCTCGGTGCAGGTTTTCGTTCGCAGCGGCACGACCTGGACGGCGCAGCAAAGAATTTTAGCAAACGACAGCTTCAGCGGCAGGGGCTTTGCGTCAAGCGTGGCAATTAGCGGCGATACTATAGTTTCGGGCGCGCCATTTGACAACAGCGTAGGCGGCGGGCAGCAGAGTGGCTCGGCGTATGTTTTCGTTCGCAGCGGCGGTGTTTGGACGCAGCAACAAAAATTGATCCCCTCCGCCCCCCGGCCGCAAGCCAAATTCGGCACGGGCGTTGCCGTTGAAAACAACACCGTGATTGGCAGTTCAACCTTCAATAATACGCCGAGCAGCAGTGCGGCGTTTGTTTTTCAGCGTTCGGGAACGGTTTGGTCCGAAACGCAAAAGATCTTTCCGGCGGACACAGAAACCGGCGATGCATTCGGCTACAGCATTGACTTGAGCAATTCAAACGCCGTCTTCGGTGCGGTCGGCGACACTATCGGCGCCAGGGATTCCCGAGGCTCGGCATACATTTTCACTGCCAATCCGGCAAACTGCACATTCGCTTTGAGTCCGACCAGAAGCAGTTTATTTCCGGCGGCGGGCGGCGCTGGAAGTTTTGCCGTGACAACGCAGGCGGGCTGCTCGTGGCAGGCTACCACGCAGGACAATGTGGGGTGGGCGACAACACCAAGCGCCGGAACGGGCAGCGGCACCGTTAATTTCAACGTCGCGGCAAACGCGGGTAGACCGCGCCGCGCCGAGATTACGATAAACGGGTATCAGGTTTATACGATCAGTCAAGCCGCCGGACAAGCGGCCCAGCAAGGCGATTTTGATCAGAATTTCGCAAACGCCGGTTTGGTTACAACCAAGGTTTTGCAAGATAACGCAACGAATGGAGTCGCGGTTCAGACGGACGGCAAAACCGTCGCAGTCGGCGGTTCTTACAATACCAATCCCTTTGGCCAACCCGTGTCACAGGTTCTCCGCTACAACGCGGACGGCTCGCTCGATACGACGTTTGACGGCGACGGCATTGTGACGACCGCGGTTACTGGTACCACGGTCGGTAATAGCAGTATTTTTTTCGATGTGGTCCTCCAGCCGGACGGGAAGATCGTCGCCGCTGGCAGCGCAAGTTTTGGTTTCAATCAGGATTGTGGCGTTGTCCGATACAACGCTAACGGTTCGCTGGATGCGACTTTCGGCACCGGCGGAATCGTCACGACCGATTTCGGGTCAACTAGTGAGTTCTGTTCTGCGATCGCTCTTGCTCCCGACGGGAAGATCGTCATTTCCGGCGGGGCGATTGATACTGTCGCAATCGCGCGATACAACACGAACGGAACGCTCGATACGAGTTTCGACGGCGACGGCAAACTGATCGTTTCGGACGCACGCGGATTTACCGATACGGCGGTTCAGCCGGACAGCAAGATCGTCGTCGTTGCCATGAACCAATCATCCCGCACGATCGTTTTGCGCTACAACACCAATGGTACCGCCGATACGACATTGGACGGCGACGGCAGAGCGGTTATCGAATCAAGCAATGGCAACGCGGTTGCCATTGCGCCGGACGGCAAGATCATCGTCGGTCTTAACGCCGCCGATGCCGAAAACAGATCTGATTTTGCCGTCGCCCGGCTCAACGCGAACGGGAGTCTCGATACGACCTTCGACGGTGACGGAATAGCCCAGGCAAACTTCGGTTATCCGGTGTTCAGCGAATCTGGCACCACCGATGTTCTCACCGACATCGCTTTGCAGCCGAATGGAAAGATCATCGCCGTCGGCTCCATTGACAGCAATCAATTCACTGGTATGCAAGTAGCGCATACGGGAATCGCTCGTTTTAATTCGAACGGCTCGCTCGATACAACTTTCGACACAGACGGGAAAAGGACGACCGCCGACGATTTCCAGATCGCAGATGTGCTAGACCTGCCGAAAGCCGTCGCGCTCGCGCCGGACGGCAAGATCGTCGTTGCGGGCGAATACGGCTTCCGCGTCAGTCAAAGAGACGTAATGGTGATGCGGTTTCTCGGCGAAGGTGCGACACCTGCTCGGACAAAATTTGACTATGACGGCGACGGGAAAGCTGATTTGTCCATATTCCGGCCCGGTCCGGGCGAATGGTGGTATCTGAGAAGTTCGAACGGCGGAAACTACGCGGCACAGTTTGGTGCGACGACCGACAAGATCGTTCCGGCCGATTTCACCGGCGACGGCAAGATGGACATTGCTTTCTGGCGGCCATCTACAGGGCAGTGGTTTGTCCTACGCAGCGAAGATTCTTCGTTCTTCGCATTTCCGTTCGGTTCGACGGGTGATGTTCCGGTTCCGTCCGATTACGACGGCGACGGCAAGGCCGATGCGGCGGTCTTTCGGCCTTCGACGCTGACGTGGTTTATCAGTAAGTCTTCGGGCGGCACCGACATTATCGGCTTCGGCGCAGCCGGCGACAAGCCTGTCATTGCCGACTATGACGGCGACGGCAAAGCCGACATCGCGATCTATCGGCCGAACGGAACTAACGGAGCCGAATGGTGGGTCCGCCGCAGTTCAAATGGCAGCGTTTTCGCGTTGCAGTTCGGTGCCGCGACCGATAAACCCGTTCAGGGCGATTTCACCGGCGACGGCAAGGCCGACGTGGCTTTCTGGCGGCCATCGAAC
>JANLTF010000546.1:0-3877 GCA_031362825.1 Acidobacteriota bacterium
TGTTCCGCGATACTTTGCCGCCTGGCGAGCAAGTGACTCAGCTCGCGGTAGTGCCTCGATCGCACGAGCCGCCTGGACGTCATCTTCGATCAGTACCTGCGTGGCAGAAACACTGCCGTATGCGGCGGTTGCGAGGTCGTAACGAAGGCGAAGAGCGATGAACGAGCTTTCAGTTTTCGTTATGTCGCCATTGATGTGAAATTCAGGGTGGGCGTTCAGATAGCTGGCGAATTCGGATGTCATCACGGCATTTTCGGGGAAGTCGGACGGTACGAGGCGTTTGCCGTAGTCGACGTTGATATTCGGGGTTGCCGAAGGCAGACCGGCAATGCGGCCGTTCACAGCTTCGCGGATGAAAAAGAACATTGGATCGAGGAGCGAGATCTGACGCGGCGTCATCTCCGGCTGTTTAACGACCTCGTCGGGCAAGATGCCGTCGCCGCCAAAAACTTTGCGGTCGGTAATGGTGCGGGCCTCAAAATACGGTTTGTCGATTGCCGCAGCCGTTGCGCTGTGATTGTAATAGTCGTAAAGGCCGATCTTGGAATAGTCACGCTGGATCGAGCGGCCCGACGGCGTCAGATATCTCGCCGACGTCAGCGTTAAGCCCGAGCCTGCAGGAAGGTCGAGCACACTCTGAACGAGGCCTTTGCCGAACGTTTTATCGCCCACGATCAAAGCGCGGTCCTGATCCTGAAGGGCACCGGCGACGATCTCGGAGGCGGAAGCTGAATCTTCGTCAACGAGGACGACGAGAGGCAATGTTTCGGGTGCGGGATTGGTTGACCGCCAAACTCTGTTGTCGAGCCGCGAACGCCCTTTTTGTGTCACGACAACGGTCGTTGCGGGCAAAAAACGCTCGGTGACCTTTACTGCCTGATCGACAATGCCGCCCGGATTGCCGCGAAGATCGAGAACGAGCGAACGCATTCCCTCACGACTCAGAGATCGCATCGCAGCGGTGAGTTCGTCGTTGGTCGTGTAGTTAAACCCTTCGGTCAGAGCTATATAGCCGATGCCGGGACGGAGCATGTACGCGTCCGGGATCGATGGCTGGGCAACGGGGCCGCGGCGGAGTTCTATGGTTTCGTTGCGATTTGTCGCGGCTCGTTCGAGCGTTACTCGAACGATCGTGCCGTCGGTACCGCGAAGTTTGTCGCGGACCTCGTCCGATTCGAGGCCGAGAACCTTTACGCCGTTGACAGCAACGATCTTATCGCCAAAACGGAGCCGAGCCTTCGCCGCCGCCGAACCGGGAAATGTCGCGAGGATGTAGGTATTGGTCTCGCCGGCACTGTCGTAGTTTGCGATCGACGCTCCAATGCCGCTATAGCTGCTCTGTTCTTCGTCGAGCATTTCTTTCCACTCGGCGGCGTCAAAGTAGTTGGAATGCGGGTCGAGAGTTTGCAGGGCACCGTCGAGTGTCGATTTGGTCAGGTCGTTTAGCGTGAGTTTTCTTCCGTTGACGTGCTGGCTGCGGATGATGGTTTGGGCCTCAAGAATTTCAGCGGCGATCCGTGATGGTTTTGACGAACTCTCGGAATCGAAGCCGCCATTACCGCCTGATGCCGAGAAGGTGCTGCCGCTCTTGATATTGAACGGTTCGGAGCGTTTCTCGAACGGCAACCGCGTTTGAGCTGTTAATGATGCGGCGAATGAGCCAAGTATCAGAGCACACAGGATGGGACGGATATTCGCCATAATTTAGATTCGCAAAAACAATACGCCGTTAGTCGAGATCAGTTGCTACCAAGGCATGTGATCTCGAAAAAAAAAGTCCGGCGGTGCGAGCGGCACCAGGCACCACCGGTTCAAGGTTTGTATGCTGCGATAATACGTCTAATCGGGACGTAGTTCCAGCCAAATCGTCGGGAATTTTCGAGTGTTTGATAAAACACGCTTTTTGAGACAAAATCTGCGTATGCCGGAAGAGAATATAAACGATCTAAATGCGAGGCTTAGGCGGCTGATCGAGACCATCGACATCGCGAATGTGCTGACCGAGCCGATCACGTCGTCGATTAACGAGCTGCTTGCGGTGTCCGCAGCGAAGCTTAATTCGGAGGACGCGTCGGTGCTGGTCCGCGACGGCGAGCAGGGCGATCTGCGGTTCTTGTCCGCGACGGGAAAGGTCGCCGATCAGCTTTTGGGAATGCACGTGCCAGCCGGGAAGGGAATTGCCGGGTTTGTATTGATGTCTGGCCAGCCGATGGCGGTTTCGGATGTCGGTGAAGACAGCACGTTCTACGCCGAGGTTGATAAAGCAACCGGTTATTCGACGCAGACAATTCTTGCGACACCGCTGCGATTTAAGGATGAGATCGTCGGCGTGCTCGAATTTATCAACCGTACCGGCGAACCGCCGTTCGCGCCGTTCACATCCGACGAACTCGACACCGCAGCCATATACGCCGACGCGATCGCTCCGCTGGTTAACGCCTTTGAATCTACGAAATTGCTCCGCGATCTGAGCACGAAGGTCCTCGCCGAATCGCGGGAGTCCGATCTCGCGGCCATGCGAACGTGGCTCGCGGCGACACGCAATTCCGCAGAGCACCGCGAACGCATGGACCTCGCCGTCCTCCTCCGCGAAGTCGCCGGAAGAGGAGATGCGGAAAGAAAGCTGTGCCGCGAGTTGCTGGAATCGATAGTAAGATTTTCCGATGACAAGAACGAGACGAGTTACCTGAGTTATTAGACACGAACGGACACGAAGGGAACACGAACATCGGAAGATATGGCGGAAATCGTTGAAATGGAGCTTTCGTACGCAATTGTTGGCGAAGCATACAAGGTTCGTGACGAATTGGGGACAGGTTTTCTTGAAAAAGTTTATGAGAATGCGTTGATCGTTGCGCTTCGCGAGATCGGGCTTAGAGTTGAACAACAAGTTCCGATAGAGGTTCGATATCACGGGCAGATGGTCGGTACATATTTCGCGGATCTGATTGTTGAAGGCCGAATTCTTATAGAGGTAAAGGTAGCGGAACGCATCTCACGAGCTCACCTCGCCCAGACGCGAAACTATTTGCAGGCGACCGGACTAAAGCTTGGCATTGTCATCAATTTCAATAAGGAACGCGTGGATATAGAGCGCGTAGTAAATTAGAACTTCTTGTTCGTGTTCTGTTCGTGTGCGTTCGTGTCAATTTCTTTCTATGACCGTTGATGAGTCACAATTTCTCGGGACGATGTCGGCTTATTTTGCGCCGAGGCATAATTGGCGCGAGGCTACGGGGCGTGGTGTGACGGTGGCTATTGTCGATAGCGGGATCGAGGTTGATCATCCGGAACTCGAGGGGAAGGTCATCGAATCGGTCGAGGCACGTGTTGACGGGAACCGCGTTGTTTTTGATCAATCGACGGCGGGCGATTCGGCGGGGCATGGGACGGCTTGTGCGGGAATCATCGGGTCGATAGCACCGGATGCTAAGTTTGCGAGTATCAAAGTGCTCGGTGCGGGTGGTTTGGGCGATGGTCAGGTCTTTCTTGCGGGGCTTGAGTACGCGATCAAGAAGAAATACAAAGTGATCAACCTCAGCCTCGGCACGACCAAGCCGCAATTCTTTGCGCCGCTGCACGATATGCTCGACCGGGCGTATCAGGCTGGATGTATCGTCGTTGCTGCCGCGAATAATCTGCCGCAGCCGAGCTTTCCGTCGGTCTTTTCTTCTTCGTTGGTGTCGGTCATCAAGAGCGACGAGACCGATCCGCTCAAATTCGGCTTCAAATACGGCGACGTCATCGAACTAACTGCTCCCGGCGTCAACGTCCGCACCGCATGGCCCGGCGGCGGCCACCGCAACCTGACCGGCAATAGTTTCGCGTGCCCACACATCGTCGGCATCGTCGCCCGCTTTGTCGAGGGGTATCCGAA
>JANLTF010000571.1:0-22937 GCA_031362825.1 Acidobacteriota bacterium
GCCAGTTGCCGAAGGCACTTTTGCTCAACAGTTGATGCCACGCGATCATGTGGCTCGACTGCTGAGTATCGACACCGGAGATGACCCAGATCTGGCCTAGTGCCCAAGAGACGCGGTGTTTCAGTTGCGGTTCGCCGTAAAAGGCTTCCTTGTAGAACCAATTTTGCACAGGGTACTGCGAATAGAAGTCACGGAAACAAACTGTAGTCTCGGGAGCAGGAAGACCGCCACAGCCGTTAACCGTATCGCCGGAGTTGGCCGATTTTAGTGGAATATTCGGATAAGGATTTGCTGCCGATGGATAAATGACCTCGAACTGCTCCGCCAGCCATGTCCTCAGGCCTATTCGCCGAATTCGTTCGTCTAGTGCCGCCGTCGGGCCGAAAGTGGCTTGTTCTAGGAAACGGATTCTATCGCCGGACCAGCGGTAGCCGACGAAGTTTTCAAAATCGGTTCGTCCGCGGGTCTTGGTTGTCTTTTCGACCGTCGTGCCGATCGGTGTCGGAACGGCACCGGCGATGTCGCCGACTCCGCCGCCCATCTCGCCGAGGCCGAGTTGGACAGTGTTGCTCGCAAGGCCGCGCCACGTGATATAAACGGCAAGGTCGCCATTTGCTTCGGGGGCGTCCCAATAGCCGAGTTCGTCGGTCAGTTCGGTCGTCAGTGCGAAAGTGCCGCGGGCTCCTTCGGGAACGGCCTCGAGGCTGAGCGAAGGAAAGCGGTATTTGTGTCCAAGCGAATCTTCGGCGTAAACACGAAAAGCGTTTGCACCCTCACCTTTCATTAGGTCAAGGTTTGTCAGGAACAATACGATCCTGGCGTTCGGTGCAAATGCCTGGCCTTTCGCCCTTGATAAATTGATTCGGCCTAAACTATCGGCCGGTATCGCTAAAGCCCGAGTTGTGCCGACGTGACTCAACAAGATCGGTGTCGGCGAATTCGGATTTAGATCTTCCTGAGCCGCAGCGATCAACGTGGACGTAAAAACGACCAGTGCCGCAGCCAGTATCCGCATAAAAATGCGCGATTTCCTGCTAAACATACCATTCCCTCCTAACTGACGAAACTAACTAACTTTAATGAAAATGCTTGTGAACATCAACGGCCTTGTGGATAGATGGTGACCGAAGTTAAATAATGTTATACAAACCCAATCTACACCAAAATGCCAAAAAAATCAACAACTAATTTTCCAAATAATGATGGCGGTATTTCCGTTATATGCTAAGACGCGTCGGAAATCAATTTGGTCGAAAAAAAATAGTATCAAAACGCATTTGGCTGCGGTATCGGAATATCTGTCGCGACACCGAAGCGGGCGACCTGCCAGTTCCAATCGGAACTGCGGAAGATGTACCATGTCGCATCGCTCGGACGGAATACGGCGGGATCGGTCTTGCCGTCGCCGTCGTAATCGCCGGGAACCGGTTTATCACCGTCGATACCGAAGCGGAAGGTCCATAGGAACCCATTTGAGCTAAACAACATCTTCCAGATAAGGCGCCCGTTCTCAAACTTACCGCCGGCAAAATCGGTCTTGCCATCGCAGTCGTAATCGCCAGACATAGGGAAATCGATATCAAACGTCTTTGTCACATTCGGCGTTGTCATTCCCGCAGTCATCGGTGAATACCAGACTTGAAAATACGACGCCTGGCGCCGGGACGAGATCGTCGTATTTAGCACGGCGATGTCGCTGACGCCGTCGTTGTTGTAATCGCCGAGGGCCGGCGTCTGAAAGGCATCCCATTCGCGGCATTGGTCGGTAATGTCCTTTTGGTAGATATCCTCACGGTCGGCGATCAAAAAGCCCGCAATATAACATGGCTCGATCGGGTCACCTTCGATGAGACGATAGTTAAAAACGCCCAGTTCCGGCCGGTTGCTGGCGACCAGATCGCGGTTGACAATGGTGCCGTGCCCGAGGTGATAGATCATCTCGTAGGTTCCGGTGCTGCTGTATTTGATCCAGTAATCGCTCGCTTCCCAAGGGTTGATGAGAGTTTCTTCCCAAGAGCGGAAGATAGCAAGATCTGCCTTCCCGTCGCGGTCGTAGTCGGCCACCGCAGGACGGTCGCCTCCCGCTCCCCAAGGCAGCACCAATGTCTCGCCGGTCATGCTGCTGAGAACGTAAAAGACCGACTGCCCGCGGTAATCCGGCGTCCAGACGCCCGGACGATATACGGAAATGTCAGTCTTTCCATCTCCATCAAAGTCGAACAAAACACTGCGGTCAACGCAAAATGCCGTTGATGAAAACAGCACGATCGAGAACGCGCAAAAAAACAACGTGTGGGTGAAACGGATCGGGCGAAGCGAATGCATCTGCAGGTGTACCTCCAAAAAACAGGCGTTGCGGTGTACGGTTCCGGTCGCGAATTGTTGTATTCTTTCAGCGTAAAAGACACTGCTTTTTCGCCACGTTAAATTGTGTGATGACGATCATTGAAATTATAACGCCCGACCGATTTTCATTCAAACACACGGTACGCAGCCACGGTTGGTACGACCTGTTGCCGTTCGTCATTGATGAGGAAAAGAACACTCTTGGCTTTGTTTCGGATAACGGCGGCAAGCCGGTATTTGCAACGATCAGCGAAAGCAAAGGCTCGGTTTCGGTAGATGTAAATGCGTCGGATTTCGATCAAGCTTCGCTCGTCCGCGACGTCCGGCATCTTCTGAGGTTGGATGACGAGATGGACGCGTTTTATGCATCCGCCGAAAAGGCCGGACATGTGGTTTGGGCAGCCGAGGCGAATGCTGGGAGGCTGCTTCGTTCGCCGACGGTGTGGGAAGACCTCGTAAAATCGATCTGTACGACCAATTGCACTTGGTCCGTAACGAAGAACATGACATCGAGGCTCGTCGCGGAACTCGGACAGGAAACGGCGTGCGGGCGAAAGGCGTTTCCGACGGCTGAGGCAATGGCGGCGAAAGGAGCCGAGTTTTATCGCGACGTCGTCCGTGCCGGTTACCGTGCCGAATATTTTGCCGAGCTGGCAGAATCGGTAGCTAGCGGAAGGGTAGATCCCGAAAGCTGGTTTCGATCCGATCTGCCAACCGCTGAACTGAAGAAAGAGATGAAAAAGGTAAAGGGCGTTGGCGACTATGCCGCCGAAAATCTCTTGAAACTTGTCGGCCGGTACGACGGCCTCGCTCTCGATTCGTGGCTGCGAGCCGGATTTTACAAAAAGCACAATAAAGGCAAAAAGTGTCCGGACAAAAAGATCGAACGGCATTACCGTAAATTCGGCGACTGGCGCGGCCTCGCGATATGGTGCGACATGACCGAGGACTGGTTTACCGAGATCGGCCGAAACCCTAATTGACGTGTCGTGTAAGTCATTTTTGCGTAATAACTTACGAAATATTCTATCCAAAAAAAATCTGACAATTTGTTCGACCAAATGCCGCTTTGATTCGTCTTAAGACCCGAGCGAAGTATTTTCCGCTTGATTTATTTTTTGATGGAATATATATTTTTTGGCAGAAAAAGGAGATTGAACAGATGAAGACAAATTACTTGAAAGCAATAATTGGTTTGAGTGCAATCGTAATGGTTTTGGGACTTGCGGATACCGGTAACGCCCAGCGGATCAAGCGTGAAACACGCGGGCGTTCGGTGAGCAAGGCCCAGGTCAAGGTCATCATTAACCGCGTCGAAGATCGAGTCGACAATTTCGTCAAAAATTTCGACAAGTCGCTCGACCGCAGCAAACTTGACGGATCGAGCCGCGAAGATTGGTTGATGAAGCGTGCCCGCGATCTCGAGTCGGCCACGGACGAGCTTTCACGCGAATTCGATCGCCGTGATGCCTGGGTCGAAAATAAAGAAGAGGTTCGCAAATGCCTGCGGATCGCCAGCGACATCGATAACAATATGCGGAAATACAGATACGGAGCCGCGACCGAAGCTAACTGGAGCCGTGTCCGCTATGAACTAAATTCGCTGGCCGATGTTTACAACCTTCCCAAGGTCGCCGCGATGGTCTATAACTAATTTCCGTTTCTACCGAGATCGCGGTACGGAGGCTGTCTGTCAAAGGCGGCCTCTTTTGCTTTGTTGCGAAGTGGCCGCACCAAAGTAGAGAATAGAGCCATAATGATCGATCTCGGCACGAATATCTGCACCAATTTTGATGAATCTTCGTCGCGCGAGTGGCTCGAGACTAACGGGATCGGCGGCTACGCCTCATCAACCGTTTCGGGCGCAAACACGCGGCGGTATCACGGTTTGCTGGTGGCGGCGACACGTCCGCCGCTGGGCCGGGTCGTGATGCTCTCAAAGTTTGAAGAAACGCTGACTTTCGACGGCCATCGGTTCGAGCTCTCGTGCAATCAGTATCCCGGCAAAGTTCATCCAAACGGCTATCAGTATCTCGCGGGCTTCCGGCTCGATCCGTTTCCGGTTTGGACGTATGATGTCGGCGGCGTCGTTATTGAAAAGTCCATATTTATGGTCAATGGCGAGAATACGACCGTTTGCCAGTGGGTCGTGCGAAATAGATCTGAGCTTTCAAATTTGAGATCTGAGATTTCAGAGTCCGAACGTGATGATCCGATTCCTGCTATTGAGCTCGAACTTAAGCCACTTCTCGCATTCCGCGATCATCATCATTTGCGGCAGGCTCACGACGAATTTGATGAGACTTATAGCGTCGGCGACGGCGTAGTTTCGATGCGGCCATTGGGCGAAACGCCGGCGATGCACCTTTCGCATAATGCGATCGATATTGTTGAACAGGGCTTCTGGTACAAAGACCTTGAATCCACGATCGAGCAGGAACGCGGATTCGACTATCGCGAAGATCTGTTTCAGCCTTTCAGCCTTCGATTTGACCTGACAAACGCTGCGATTGTGATCGCGTCGACCGAACACCGCTCTGCCGCCGATGTGGAAGCCTTGAGGTCGAGCGAAATGAAACGTCGAGCCGCTCTAGTTGCCAGATCGGGAGCGAAAGAGCCATTTGCTCAGCAGTTGGTTTTGGCGGCGGACCAGTTTGTCGTCGATCGTGGCGAAGGCAAGACCGTGATCGCTGGTTACCACTGGTTTTCGGATTGGGGCCGTGACACGATGATCGCGTTGCCGGGGCTGGCGCTCTCGACGAATAGGCCCGAGATAGCGAAGAGCATTCTGACCGAATTTTCCAAACACATTTCCGAGGGAATGCTACCGAACCGCTTTCCCGACGCCGGCGAAACGCCTGATTACAATACGGTTGACGCGACGCTCTGGTTTTTCGAGGCGATCCGTGCTTACGTCGAGAAGACGGATGACTACGGCTTTGTTCGCGATGTTCTATATGACAAGCTCGCAGATGTTATCGACTGGCACGTTCGCGGCACTCGATATGGGATCCATGTCGATACCGACGGATTGCTGTACGCAGGCGAGCAGGGAACTCAGCTAACGTGGATGGACGCGAAGATCGGCGATTGGGTCGTCACACCGCGAACGGGAAAGGCAGTTGAGATCCAGGCGCTCTGGTACAACGCATTGTGCGTGATGGCGAACCTCGCGGTTCGATTTGGCGATACGGCTCAGCAGGCGAGATATTCGGAGATGGATGAGGTCGCCCGCGAGAGTTTTAACGGCCAATTTTGGAATGAGGACGCGCAGTGCCTGTATGACGTGATCGACGGAGATGACCGCGATTCATCGATTCGGCCGAACCAGATCTTTGCCGTTAGTCTGCCGCATTCAATGGTCGACGCGAAGCGTGCGAGGAAGATCGTTGACAAGGTCGAGGCCGAATTGCTGACACCTGTGGGCCTGCGTTCGCTCTCGCCAAATGATCCGCGATATGTGCCCGTTTATATTGGTTCACCGCTTGAACGCGATTCAGCTTACCACCAGGGGACCGTATGGAGCTGGCTGATCGGGCATTTCGTCGATGCATACCGCAAAGTGCATTCGAAGGACGCCGTGGCCGACGCGAGGATCGAGCAGATTCTCGACGGATTTAGAGGCGACATTTCTGAGGCCTGCGTCGGGCAGATATCAGAGATATTCGACGCTGAACACCCGCACAAACCCCGCGGTGCCGCAGCCCAAGCGTGGAGCGTTGCCGAGCTTCTGCGTGTCACGAACGGCGTATAGGGTTGACTTGGAAAATTGGTCGTATATACTTTCTTATCCGCCCACATCGATATCAAGGTAGTTAGCAGTAGCAAGGTTTTTGGTCGTAATAATGCAGATATTTATCAATAGATTCAGCGGAGCGTTTTTTGCTCTTATTTTTTTTGCGGCAGTTATCGGAGTGAACGGCCAGTTCTATTCCGACGATCTTGCTCCTTCTAACGGTACGCCGGCCGAACACATGGTGATGGGCAATCCGAGCGGTGCTGTGACGAATGTGAACACGCCCTTTAACTATCTGATCGAGCGAAATCAGTATGTGATGTCGTATCATCGCGACCGCGGCATTCCGAATTGGATGGCCTGGCATCTGGATTCGACCTGGATCGGAATGACGCCGAGGCAGGACGATTACAGGCCGGACACGAGTTTGCCGGCGGGCTGGTATCAGGTTCAGGGAAACGACTATTCTGGTTCGGGCTTCGATCGTGGCCATCACACTCCTTCGGGCGACAGGACATCCACGGTTCCTGACAACTCGGCGACATTCCTGATGAACAACATGATGCCTCAGGCTCCTGACAATAATCAGGGGCCGTGGGAGGCATTTGAGTCGTTTTGCCGCACGGTCGTCGGGCAGGGAAACGAACTTTACATCTTGGCCGGCAGCGTAGGTCAGGGCGGAACGGGATCGAATGGGCTGGCGATGACGACCGCCGGCGGGCAGGTCGTTGTGCCTTCGTACACGTGGAAGGTCGTAATGGTAATGCCGGTGGGAGCAAACGATCTGTCCCGCGTGACGGCATCGACGCGGACCATTGCGATCATTATGCCGAACCGCCAAGGCATCCGCACCGATGTGTGGCAAAAGTATCTGGCTTCGGTCGATCAGGTCGAGGCATTGACGGGATATGATTTCTTTTCAAATGTGCCTGTGGCAACCCAAACACCGATCGAATCCGGGCTCGATGCAGCGAGCAACACTGCTCCGCAGACTATCGCAGCCGGAACATACACCAATCTTGCCATCGACGGCCCTAATACTACGCTTGGAGGGAACATTACGGTCAACGGAGCTCTCACTCTCGGCGGAAGCACCCTCAATACGGGTGCGAACAAGATCACGCTCGGCCAGGCGGCGACGGTCAACCGTTTGAGCGGAATGGTCAACGGACGTTTGGAGAAACAGTTCGTCAATCTCGCGAGTCCCAGTTTCGAGTTCCCGGTCGGCAGCGGGCCGTTCCAATATTCGCCGGTCAGCATCAATCTGACGGCACTCGGAACGGTCGGTTCGTCCCTGACGGTCTCACCAAACAACACTGTGCATCCGAATGCTCCGACGCCGACGACCGCTCTGAAACGTTACTGGGCGCTCACGGAATCGGGCGATCTGGCTGCGCGTCTTACATTTAACTATGTCAACGCGGACATTCCGGCCGCAGTGACGGACGAATCGACATTCGCGCTCCAGCGTTACACGGGCGTTTTTGGCACGATCCCTGCGACGATCAATGGGGCAGCGAATACGGCGCAAACCACAAACTCGATCAGTGATTTTTCGGACTGGACGCTGTTCGGTCAGACTCCTAGTTCAGCGAACTCGGTTGTTGGCGGACAGGTTTTCTCGTCGGATGGCGTCTCGGCGGTTTCGCGCGCCACCGTCACATTGATCGCGTCCTCGGGACAGGTCTTTACTACTCGAACGAATCCGTTCGGCTATTTCCGGATCGAAGACGTGCCGGTCGGCGAATCGTATGTGCTGAACGTAAACAGCAAAGCCTTTACGTTCGCGCCGAGGTTGATCGATGTTTCCGAAGATGTTTCCGGACTTGTGATTACGGCTGAACCGGCGAGCGGCGAATTTCCCGCGATCGGCGGAAAGCAACGATAACGCTTATGGGTGAACGGCTTGAGCAGTTTCGGCGTGACGGTTTTCTTGTAATCGACGGCTTTAACACCAACCTTGCGTGTGATGAACTGATGCAGCGTGCGGCCGAACTCGCGGCGGCGTTCGATTACGACGGGCATCCGTCGGTTTTTCAAACCTCGGAGCAGGAGCGGACGAGCGACGATTATTTCCTCGACTCGGGTGGCCGCATCTCATTCTTTTTTGAGAAAGACGCGTTCGACAGCGGCGGCAAACTCAAGAACGACATTCTTCATTCGCTCAATAAGATCGGACACGCTCTCCACGATCTCGATCCGCTTTACAACCGATTCTCTCGCTCGCCGCAGATGAAACAGCTCGCCGCCGATCTTGAACACTCAGATGCACTCCTAATTCAGAGTATGCACATTTTCAAACACGCCGCGATCGGCGGTGTGGTCGATGTGCATCAGGACTCTATGTTTCTGTACACCGAACCCCAATCGTGCGTTGGGTTTTGGTTCGCTCTCGAGGATGCGACCGTAGAAAACGGCTGCCTATGGGCAAAGGCGGGCGGCCACCGGACGACGCTTCGGTCGCGGTTCAAGCGAAAGCCGGGCGGCGGAACGGAATTTGACACTTTTGACACGACGCCATTCGACCTCGACGAAATGATCCCGCTCGAAGTCAAAAAAGGCACATGCATCGTTCTTGACGGCCTACTGCCGCATTACAGCAAACCAAACACCAGTTTGCGTTCGCGTCAGGCATATACCATCCACATGATCTCCGCCGATGCTGTTTATCCTAAACAAAACTGGCTTCAGCGAAGCGACCTCAATACAATTTAACTCAAAAAATTAAGGAATTCCGGCAAAATTCAGTACTGCGCGGCCCGTCAAACTTACGACGAGGCAGCCCACGATCATTATCACTATTCCGGGCCAGAAGAGATCACCAAATTTGACGCCGCCTTCGCCAAATGCCATCGCATTCTGCGGCGTCGATATGACGAAGGGAATACCGAACGATGCCGAGACCGCGATCAAAATTGCAGTTGACGGATATGGGACGAGTGCGGAAGCTAGCGGGATCAAAACGACCGCGGTGGCAGTGTTGCTCATCAGAGCGGCCAGCAATGCGCTCGCGAGACACAGGACAAAAAGGCTGATCCGCGGGTCCAATTCGCTGAATGGCACATTTGCCGCGACCGCTTTTATAAGTCCGGAGTGTTCGAAAAGGCGGCCGAGCGTAATGCCGCCGGCGATCAGAAGGAGCGTCGACCAGTCGAGTTTGGCAAGGTCCTTTTTCTTGAGCATGCCGGTGAGAAAAATAAACGCTGTGGATCCAATCGCAACCACGGCCGCCGGTATCTGATGTATTGGTTCTGTAAGCCAGAGTAGGGCGGTGATAACGAGAACGGACAGAAAGGCCATTTGTCCCGCGGGGTCAGAGCCTTCGCCCGCCTCTGAAAGTGACTCTTTGAATTTGCTGTCGCGTTTTGTCCATGATGTCGAGATCGACCGGGACCTCCACCACAGAAAAGCAAAACCGATCGTCAGCATTCCTACCGTCAATGGAAGAGCAAATGCCATCCAACTCAGGAAAGATACATGTGTTTCCGGAGCCAGGTATGCGATCGCGATAGCATTGGGGCCGGTGCCGATCGGGGTTGCGATCCCGCCGAGATCGGCTCCTAGAGCTACGCCGATCAGCAGAGTCCGCCGCATGAGATGGTCGTCACCAAATTCGCTTAACACGGGGCGCAAACAGGCTAAGATCAGAGCAGCGGCTCCGATATTAGATAGCCACATCGATAAGAATGCCGTGATCGCCATTATCAGCAGCAGAAATAGATAGAATGACCCGCCTGCCTTGCGAAAGGCGAAGCGGGCCATGCGCTTGTCGAGGCCGAATGCCTGTGTCGCGATCCCCAGCGTAAACCCACCGAAGAACAATGCCATTACAGGGTCCACCGCCCAGGATAGGACGCTGGTGACTGCGTACTTTGGGTCGAGAGGCCCGAGTACTATCGGAATCAGTGCCCAAAGCAGAAGTGTCGGAACAAATGGCGGAGCGGCCTCGCTGATCCAAAGGTAAAGGCAAACCGCAGCGACCGCGGTAACGCGAGCAAAAACCGGCGATTCGATGAATAGAAGCGGAAAAGCGACCAATAAAAAAACCGCAATGATCGTAACCGCCCAACGTTTCATAACGGGAGTCTATGACCGACAAGTCGATCTGTAAAGAAAAGAATGGGCAGCAGGTGCCGGCACGGCGCGTCCGGTGAACCTGCTGCCCTTCAAACGGCTGTTAGGCCGCTTGGACCTGAACCTTGGCAACCTGATGCTCGACGGCCTTCTTGAGTCCCAATTTAAGAATGCCGTCTTTGAGCTTCGCATCGACATTTTCGGTGTCGACCGCAGTCGGCAAGATCAGTTTGCGAAGGAATCGATCGCTCCTCCATTCGCTATAAAAGGTATCTTCACCTTCATTCTTCATTTCATCGACCGTCTGGCCGCTGACGATGAGCAAATCATCCTTGACGCTGACCTCGATCTCGTCAGCCTTGAAACCCGGAACGGCGATCAAGACGTTTACCATATCGGGTGTTTCCGTGATCTTGGCAGGTGCGGCACGAAGCATCTCCGATTCGGCCCTTAGCCAATCCTCGAGGTGTGTCCCCAATTGGGCGCCGCGTTCGACAAAGAAATCGTAGGCCTTAGCAGCCGTTTCCTTTGTGATCTCGGCGAATTTCTCGATCATCTTTTCAGCATCGACAATCACCGGTGTTGCCGCTTTTGGCGGGTCTATTTTTGTTAAATGTGTTTCCTCATTGCTCATAATTAACTCCTTGGCGCGGAAAACACTTCCGTACCTCTATGCCGATCTCAAACCGGCAACGGCACCACTCGGTTTCCTCGCGACTTTCATTTTTGAGCTGGCCGCAGCAACAGGCTTAGCCTCGTGCGAATGTGAAACCACTCCCGGAAGGACACACATCATTCCGAGAAATACCAAGCCGAAGGCGCAGAAGCCGAAAACAACCAGTGTCTGCATCGTGAAAAGACCTGAGATCCCTATGATCGCTGCCGCCGCGAAAAAGATCGCCCATAGATAACCGTAGAATTTTGGTGACATTTTAAGATCCTCGCAATTTGAAATAAGGCTAAGCGTCAATAGAACGCTCATGCACAATAATTGCAATTGGCGTTCCAGCGAAAGTGCCCGTATTTATTGATGGCGACCCGGTTCGTCAGCGTGAAAAATTTCACGTTTTGTGAGTTCTGCGTGAGAATTTTCGCAATAGGTTGGGCGAAATGTCCGAGTCAAAGAAGGTCTTGCACACAGCTTGTTGAACTACTCAATTGGAACGGGTATTGCACTTCTCATGTTTTGGAGAAGTACAATCGAGGAGAAAACCAAAATGAGAATACTAATTGCTACTGACGGATCTGAGTACAGCAAGGCAGCGATCGAGGAGAGTTGTAGAATGGTAATTAACCCCGAAAATACCGAGGTGTTGATCGTCTCGGCGTACGAAGATTCGTACCCGATCACAGCCGAACCCTTCGCTCTGTCTGCGGATTATTATCAGAAGCTGGAAGAAGCGGTTCGGGCACAGGCGGAGAGTTTTGTTGACGACGCAAAAATGATGATCCGCATAAAGTTCCCGCAGTCTAAGTTTCTGGTGGCTACCGAGATACTGCGGGGCTCACCGGATCAGCAGATCGTCGAAAAGGCGAAGGAATGGAAGGCGGACCTGATCGTCGTCGGTTCGCACGGCCGCGGTTTTTGGGGACGGCTTTTAGGCTCGGTGTCGAATGGTGTGGTCCATCATGCACCTTGCTCGGTGCTGGTCGTTCGAAAATAGGTCGGGAAGCTAAGTATTATGTCGGGAACATTGGCAATTTTGTCTCGGTCTTTCTTGGTTTGGTTGATCATTATCGCCGCGGAAACGATAAACGGAATCGTTCGCGAGATGCTGATCTCGCCGATCGTCGGTGGGCAGAACGGACGACAGATATCGTTTGGTATCGCGGTCGTATTGATAGCCGTTATTACCCTGGCTTTTGTTCGGTCGATCGGAGTTGTCGACATTGGGCGACTGATCGGAATCGGTCTTTTATGGGCGGTGCTTACCTTTGTTTTCGAAGTAGCAGCGTCGCGGATAGCCGGCCGATCTTGGGCAGAGACAATGGCCGACTTTGACCCCGGAAGTGGCGGTTTGATGGCATTCGGATTGGTCTTTCTGGCAATTATCCCGGTTCTGGCTTTCAGCATTCTCGCAGTGATCCGTCCGGAAATGCGGGCGATGTGAAGCCTTGTCGATCAGTCAAGCGGCACTCGAAAGTGTCTTTTTGAGTGCATTTAGAAGAGTCTCGGCGGAATAGGGCTTTGAGAGAAAATCACTTACACCGAGATTTTTGAGTTCGGCGGTTTGGCCCTCACTTATCAGGCCGCTCATTGCGATAACTCTAATCGTTGGATCCAACTTTCGAAGGGCCCGGATAAGGGCGTTTCCGTCCATGTACGGCATAGCGAGGTCGGTGAGGACGACGGCGATCTTGTCTTTGTGCAGCGAATAGAACGCCATGGCGTCGGTGCCGTCAATTGCTGTAACTACCTCATATCCAAATCTGATCAAGGTTGCTTCGGCAACGTTCCGGATATTCTCTTCGTCATCAACGATCAATATCAACTCACCGTTACCGTGAGGCAGTGCGTCGATAGCGCTTTTCCCAGCCGATTCGGTTTGAGTTTCCGCCGACGGCAGGTAGATGGAGAACCGAGTGCCCTTCTTTAACTCACTGTAAACGTTGATAAATCCATCGTGGCTTTTTACGATCGTCATTGTCGTCGCAAGGCCGAGTCCGGTACCTTTTCCGATCTCTTTGGTCGTGAAGAACGGATCAAAGATCCGCTTTACGACTTCGGTCGGCATTCCGGTTCCCGTATCGGTGACCGTGACCATGATGTAATTGCCGGGTTCGGCATCGATGTTCATCCGTGCGTAATTTTCGTCGATTTCGACGTTGGCGGCCTTTATCGAAAGTGTGCCGCCGGATGGCATGGCGTCGCGGGCGTTGATGCAGACGTTCATCAAGATCTGATGGATCTGCGTCGGGTCGGCCGAGATCGTCCACAGATCGGGATCAAGATCGTATTTGACGGTGATGGATTTTTGGATCGTCTCGGTCAGGACAGTGACGATCTCTTTGACGATGTGTTTGAGCTGAACGGGCATCCGTTCGCCGGTCATCCCGCGGGCGAAGGTCAGGACCTGTTTGACGAGTTCGGCCCCACGTTCCGAGTTTTCCTTGATCATCGCAAGCCAGCGGGCGGTCTCGGCGCTCGGCGAATTTAGCTGGAGCATATCGACAGCCATCATTATCGGCGAGAGGATATTGTTAAGATCGTGCGCGATGCCGCCCGCTAGGGTGCCGATCGATTCCATTCGCTGGGCACGGAAAAGGTGTTCTTCGGTCCGTTTTTGTTCGGTGATATCTGTGTTAGTGACCAGATAATAGTCCGGCGTTTCGTCGTCGTTTCGAACGAGCGTCCAGCGACTCTCAACGATGATCATCTCGCCGGCGTGCGTAGTGTGACGCGACTCGGATTTCCATTCATCCGATGTCTCGAGAGCCTGAATAGCTTGTCTCGCGTGCTCTGGATCGCCGGCACAGACTACATCGGCCAGTTTGCGTCCGAAAACATCGTCCGCCAGCCAACCGTAAATTCGCTCGGCTCCTTTGTTCCAATACAAGATCTGACAATTGAGATCGCAGACAAGGATCGCGTCTTGAGCTTTGTCCAGGAGTGATGCCTGCTGACTTATTCTCTCTTCGCCAAGCTTTCTTTGAGTTATTTCATAGCGAACGGCCGCGTATTGAAACGGTTTGTGATTGCTGTCAAGAAAAGGAACTATCGTCGTATCGACCCAATAGTTCGAGCCGTCCTTGGCGAGGTTGCGGATTTCGCCGCGCCATATCTGCCCTTTGGCGATGGTCGTCCAAAGGTCGCGGATAAACTCCTTTGAGTGATAACCGGAATTGATGATGCGGTGATCCTGTCCGATCAATTCCCCACGCTCGTATTTTGAGATCTCGCAGAACTTGTCGTTGACGTAGGTGATGATGCCGCGTTGATCGGTCATCGCCACGATGGCCGACTCGTCGAGCGCCCGTTTGAGGTCGGTGAGTTCCTTTAGCGGATCTTGATTTAATTTAGTATCAGGCACTCGTTTTATTCGTCGTTTGATTCCGCGTCGTAACCAGCTTTTCGGAGTTTGTATCTCAATTGATCGCGCGAAATATCAAGCAATTTCGCAGCCTGCGTCAGATTGCCGTTCGTGCGTTCGATCGCCTGTTTAGCGAGTTCGAACTCAACCGATTCGAGGGAAACGCCCGCTGACGGCAGCACGACAGTCGCCGAACCACCACCCGAACTGCCCGTGTTTACTCCAAGCATATCCGCCGGAAGATGGGTCGCGGTGACCATTTCGCCGTCTTCGAGGATCGATGCGCGTTCGATGACGTTTCGAAGTTCGCGGACATTTCCCGTCCAAGCGTATCTTGTAAAGATCTTTTCGACTTCATTCGACAGAGCCCGAAGCGGCTTTCCGCGCCGTTTCAAATTTGCACGGTCGATGTAGTGGTTGGCAAGCAAGATGACATCGTTGCCGCGGCCTCTTAACGGTGGAATGTCCACTTGGATCACCGAAAGACGAAAGTAAAGATCCAATCGAAAGTTGCCGGCTTCGCTCTCCTGTTTTAGATTTCGGTTAGATGCAGCTATGATGCGGGCATCGAGCTTTATATCTTTGAGGCCGCCGACGCGGCGAAACGTGCTTTCTTCGAGTACGCGCAATAGCTTTGCCTGAAGCGAGATCTCCATTTCGCCGATCTCATCTAAAAAGATCGTTCCGCCGTGTGCCTGTTCGAAGAGGCCTTCCTTCTTTTGTTTTGCGTCAGTAAAGGCACCTTTTTCGTAGCCGAATAATTCGGATTCGATCAGGTTTGCGGGCAATGCGGCACAGTTGATCGCGAGATACGGGGCGTCGGCACGTTCGGAAGCGAAATGGATGGCACGTGCGAACAGGTCTTTGCCGGTGCCGGTTTCGCCATTCAAGAGGATCGAGCCGACGTCAGATTCGGCTACGCGGCGTGCGAGGTCGATCGCTTTCTTCATCGACTCGGATTCGCCGATGATCTCGGAAAAGCTGAAGCCTCGTTTTCGCTCGGCACGGGCATGTTTAACTTCGCGACGGAGCGTTCTGGTCTCGGTCGCGTTGCGAAGAGTGACGCGAAGTTCCTCGAGTCGGACCGGCTTTCCGATAAAATCGTGAGCGCCGCCCCGGAGAGCGGCAACGGTATTGCCGACATCGACGTTTCCGGTGATCATGACGGCGATCGTCTCAGGATTTGATTCTTTGATCGCGGTTAGAACATCAAGGCCCGATCCGTCCGGCAGATCGATGTCCAGAAGAACAACGGCGGGTTCCTCGTCCGCGAAGACCTGCTTAGCCGACTTAACGCTGTCAGCCTCAACGACTTCATATTCCCACGTCTTAAGAGCCTCGCTCAGTGCCATTCGCACAAAGCGGTCGTCATCAACGATCAATACTTTTCCGACCGAACTTGCCATATCAAATGTACTTTCTTACACCAATATACTTAACACGGCAATTGCGTTAATAGAAGCCACAAGCGCGAAAAAATCCGCGATTGCGGATCCTTTCGATATTTTGCCAAGAAATTACTGTTTTGTGCCAAGTTTCTGAATATCGTCCTTCAGTTTCGTGATCGACGTATTTGCAGTGTCGACCTGTTCCAGCTTGGCGAGGGTTGACGTCGCTTTTGCGGCATCGTTCTTTTTTGTGTATGCAACCGTAAGGTTCTGTAATGTCTGAACGTGGTTCGGATCGATCTCAAGAGAACGTGTAAACTCCTGAATTGCCCGATCGTAATTCGGCTGTTTCCGGAACATAAACGTCAGCCCGAGATCAGTTCGAACATTAATGTCATCGGCCTTCTTTGCGAGAGCGGCGGTGTACCATTTTTCTGCCTCTTCATATTTGTCTGAGTCGAAATTGGCATTTCCCAAATGGACGATGACCTCGCGTTCGTCTGGCTTTATTTTGTTCGCCGCCATCAGATACGTGATAGCATCATCCAGCCTATCGATGCGGTAGAACATCTCCGCAGCCTTGATCTGTGCTTCATAGTCGCCCGGTGACTGTTTTGCGCGTTCGATGGCGGCCGTTACTTCAGGCTGCATTGGACCCTGGGTGCCGCCCGGCATCGTGGTGCCCGGCGGTACCGCGGGATGGTCGGGCGGCATGTTCGAATTCGCTTTCATCGGCGACGATGCGAGCGTTGCGGTCGCACCGCCCTGATTTACAGAGTTGGCGAACATGAATCCGATTATCAAGCCCGCCAGCAGGCCCACAACTCCAAAAAGTACATTTTCCTTGTTCATAAAATTATGCGTACGAATGTAATCCGGGCAGTAAATAGCTCACACCCAAGTAAGTGAAGATAACGAAAAGGAATGCCACGATCGCGAAATAAGCAGACTTACGGCCACGCCATCCGTAGGCAATTCGCGAATGGAGGAATCCGGCATACGTCAGCCATGCAACAAGGGCTCCGACCTCTTTGGCATCCCATCCCCAATAACGTCCCCACGACTCGTTCGCCCAGACGGCTCCGGTCATGAGCAGCAATGCGAGCCCGGCAAACGCAATACCGGCGAGCTTGTACATGAGGTCGTCAAGTGTATCGGCGGACGGAAGCAACGTGCGGATCTTTTCGGTATTGATTCCGAACAGGACGATGAAGAATGTTCCGGTAAACGCGGTGATCAACGCCGCAAGTTCGACGGGGTTAGCATTGAGGCTGAGGTGGAGCTGAGAACCATTCTCCATGATCCATTTGTTGGCGATATCATACAGTTGCTGCGGGGCCATCGCGTTGATCTGAGCTTGCGCCATATCTTCCTGCTGCAGCATCCACGCACCGAATTTTGCGTACTGCGACGTACTGATCTGGCTGACAATATTCGGGAGATTCTTGATCTGATAGACGAGCATTCCGATGCCGGCAGCCTGGACGACAAACGCGGACCAGAGGAACCTCGTTCCCCATTTACGTGCGCCATCGTTGTTTTGCGAGATCGAGATCAAATTGGCCACGATCGCACCGACCAAAAGTGCGGCAGCAGCCGTTATGAGCCATCCAACATAGGGAATATCAGCCCTAAGTCCGAGCGACATTCGCGATGTTCCGACGAAGGTCGATGAGGTATACGTACCAAATGTCGCCAGCGAAAAGACACTGAACTTGCTGATCGTGATGAAAACGGACAAGGCGAACAGACTGGTCCAAATGGCCATCTTTTCAACCTTGAGGCCGTCCTTGAGTAAATAAAGTACGGCAACCGCAAAACACACCAGAGCGATCCCATAACTCAGCGAAGCGATGCCGACGTGGATCGGACGCCAATAAGAATCGAGCACCGGCGGAAGGTCGATGATCTCGCTTCCGATAAAACGCGCAAGCACAAGGATGATGGCAGCTAGTGGCAATGAAACGGCAGCCACGATCTGAAAATGCTGCCTTCGCATTACGAGCAAAGTGGTGATCCCGGCACCGAATGCAAATGCAAGGCTGAGGTCGTATAGATTTGCAAACGGAACATATCTAAACAGCCAAGGCATATCCGCCGCACTTTGCCCTTGAGCGTTGAAGATCGCGAGCTCCCGGTCATAGGCCGCTACCCAACGGACGAGCCAGCTTGAGAGATTAAAGAAAACCCCGAGCGTTGCTGCCCACATCCCCAATTTTTCGGCAAACCTGAACGGGGCGTACAAATTCGTCAAATAGAACACTGCCGCGATTAGGTATGATGCCAGAGCCAGCATCATCAACGCACCGTCGGTCATAAACCTTTCGCCGCCGATACTGAGCCGTAAAGCGACCAACGCTAAAGCTCCGAAAATAGCAAACGCCGCAGGCCCATAGGACCGTACGATCGCCATCGAATCCGTCGAATCACCCTTGGCGTCGGACATTATTACTGGTTGTTTTAACACTTCCTGATTCATATACAATTCCCCTTTTGAAAAAAGCCGGGCCGTGTTGCGCCGCTTACGGGGAAACGGCCCGGTAGTTTGACTAGTCCACAACTATTTAACGAATGCACCGGCAACAGCAATGTCAGAGCTAAGTCCGAAGTTGACTACGCGCAGGTTGCCTGAGCTGCTTAAACGTTCGTACCAGACGCCGTTTCTATAAATGGCGGCGTCCGTTTTGCCGTCTCCATCATAATCCGCCGGCACAAGTGTGTCGGTGTTTAGGCCCCAATTTATGTAGGCAGTCTGAGCATTTGAGCTCTGCTTGATATACCAGACTCCGCCTCTGAATACTGCGAGATCCGTCTTCGAGTCGCCGTCATAGTCGGCCGGAACAAATTTGTCTGAGGACAGGCCCCAGTTCTCATAACGGGCCGCTCCATTCAAACTCTGCAAGATATACCAGACGCCGGTCGATGGTCTAAAGACTGTGGCGTCCATCTTGCCGTCGCCGTCAAAATCACCGCGCATAGCCCGGTCGCCGCCTGCTCCCCATTGGAGATATGTGACATTTCCGCTCGGATTGTTGAGCGAACCGCGGAAATAAATGTAATTCTGCGGCCCGCCGCCCGGTCCGCGATACACTGCAGGGTCAGCTTTTCCGTCGCCATCCCAGTCACCGACGATCGTCGGGTCATCACCAGTTTGGCCAAACCTTTCGATTCGCATCGTGTTGTTCGAACTTTGCAGAATATAAAATCCTGCAGCGGTCGCTACATCTCCGCGCCACACCGCTACATCTGCTTTATCATCACCGTCAAAATCGGCGGGCGTTAGCATATCAGTCGCAAGGCCCCATTGTGTCGCGATAAATCCAGCCGTGCTTCGATTGATATACCAAAATCCGTCCGATCCGCGATACACACTCGGATCGGCCTTGCCGTCGGCGTCGAAATCGGAAAATCCGTGTTGGATAACCACTGCCTGACCCGGATTAGATACGGCGGTCCTAAGGTATGTTTGGTCGCCGCCTTCGTTAAGTCCGCCATTTCCATGAAGTATCGCGGCATAATGCGTGATCGGGCCAACGTTGGTTGCCGGTGCGGTCCACGAAAACGACCACGAAGAACCGCCCGTCTGATTCAAGAATATCCCGCCATCGGTATGGGTGGAATAACCGCGAACGCCACCAGACACGGTGCCGGTAACCGTCTGAGTAAATCCAGTTGTGTGAGAGTAGCTTCCAGCTGCGGTCCCTGCCGACGTCAGCGATGTTAACTCAAATCCCCAGGACCTTCGCGAAAGGTCATTGGTAGAGTTTTGAACCTGTATCGTATATGTTTGGCCGGGTACGTAGGTAGCAGGTACGACCAGTGTCGCTTGACCGGTCTGAGTACCCGACGAATGACAGCTCGTACACGTCGATTCGCCCGGTGCGCCGGTCCTGCGGGATGGAGCCCCAGGAATCTCTGCGTACGTAACGACCATCGCTGTGTCCGCAAAAATATATACCAAAACCATTAAGGCTGAAAATGTCGCCAATACTAATATTTTCGTTGTTCGATTATCTATTCTCATTTCGCTTTTCCTCCAAAATTACTACTGCTGTCGGAAAGCCACTTCTCCAATAAATCGTTTGAACTTATCGTCAAACGCATTAACACTGCGGTTTGTATTTCCGCCAAAAACTACGTTTCTAGATTCACCATCGTTATTCTCGATCGCCGCCCAGACTCGTTGGTGCGAGAAGAAAAACACAGCCACCAACGTCAGGAATAACAAAACGAATCCGACATATACAACATCTGAGCCCGGATCTCGCTGAACCGAGAGAATGTGCTGGTCGGCTACCTTTTCGAAGGAGGCTAACTGATACGTGTAGCCTGCGACCGGCTTACCGGCGACCGGAATATTGGCCATTTTCGGGCCAAACGCGTATGCAGTTTGAGGCAGGCCGTCCGGTGCCGATACCTGAAGTACAGCGGCCGGATTTGGATATTCCGATGTGTCTTCATTCGGATCTTCCGGGCCGATCCGGAAATTGCCTCTAAACTCTTTGAAATTGATCTTTGTTCCATCGGCAAGAGTCGTCGTACCATCGCGAGGAATCGTGATGACCTGGGGATCGCCTCCAGCCGCTGGGATCGCGTTAACGGTAATGGTGCGGGCACGGCCGACCGGGATAAAGCTCGCCTGAAAGAAGCGGTAGCCTCGATAGTCAAACGGCTTGTTCATCTGGACAAAGGCGTCGTGCGTTCCGGTCTCGTCGGTAATAGTGAAGGTGGTCATCCAGTCGATGGTGTTCATCGCGGAGAGCGAACCTTCTTTCTTGATCAGTTTTTGCTGCATGTCGACGCTAACGACCGTGAATGGGAGTTGCTTTGTGATCTGGGTCGTCTTGTCGAGTTCGACGGCGGTATCAAGCATCAAATTTGTAGGTTTGCCCAGCGAAACCGGCATCTGTCCGGTCGCACCAAATTGAGCGGTCATAAAACCGCCCGCGAATATCGTCAGCAGGCCAACATGAACGGCATATGCGCCAAAACGGTTCCAGACACCCGACTGGCCGAAAATATAAGTGCGGCCGCCTTTTTCACTGGTTCTGACATCTCGCCAACCGGCCTTTTTCATCGCGGCTGCAATATGCGAGCCAACCTCGTGTGTCGAACCGTCGATCGTTAGCTCGGCGGCCTGTTTCTGCTCCCGAAGCCAGCGAACGGGTACTGTCACGCTGGGTTTTGAAGCGAATGGCCACGTTTTCGGAAAGCGGTCGATCGACGCGAGAATAATGTTTAGCGACACCAGGCAGATCAGGGCATTGAAATACCACGCGTGGTAGATGTTAAAAAGCCCGAGTTTGCCGTACACAAGCCGTTGGGCAGGTGTAAGTTCGAGAAAGTAGCGGTCAAAGCCGTCGACATTCTGCTGCATCACTATCATTCCGATAAAGCAGGCGAGTCCCAGCAGGACCAATAATGTAACGCCTAAGCGTACCGAGCAGATAAGCTTCAAAAAACGCGAGAAAAGCGATTCAGCCGAACGCTTCTTCGCCGATACCGTAACCGATTCCTTATTTATCGCTTGTTCGATCGTTGACATAATTATTCGTAACGCACGGACGTCCTTGAACTCAGGTTTTGGCAATCTCTGTGCCTGCCGTATTTTTCGGACTGATTGTTTGAAAAGGTAGCGAAATCAACTAATAGCAGCACTTCTTTCGCCGTCGCGTCCTACAGAGCGGGCCGCAGATTGCGGAATTTTTCTGCGTTACTGTGTAGTATTTCGCGAAATTGGGGTGATCGATGTGACGTTGGTCACATTACTTGCGGCATTCTTCGAATAAGATAGAGTCGAGACATTTTTGCGCAATGAGATCGAGACCAAGTAAAACAAGAGGTCGGATAGCCATCGCCTTTGCGGTCGCTATGGCGTTGATGTTTGCTGTTTTTTACGCAACCTCGGAACCTGCGAACGCTCAATCCCGTGTCAAGCCGACGCCGCGAAAGGTCAAGTATTCCGAATTCCCGCATGACGCAAAGGCACATAAGATAGACTGTGCCGCTTGTCATAAGTTTCCTTCGGACAACTGGAAGGCGGTCCGTACCGGAACCGACGCCTTTCCCGACATAACCGAATATCCTAAACACGAATCGTGTCTGAATTGCCACAAACAACAATTTTTCAAAGGCGCAAAACCGGCGATCTGTTCTATATGCCACACCGCACCATCGCCGCGAAATAGTGCACGGCACCCATTCCCGAATCCTCGTGAGGTTTTTGACCTCTCGCCGAAAGGAAAAAAGGCGGAGTCCGATTTTTCGATCGGATTTCCGCACGACAAACATATCGAGATCGTTTCCGCTCGAGGCCGAAGCACGTCTCCGTTCATTAACGCTTCATTTGTACGACGGAGCCGCAAATTGGCCGGTGAGGAAAGCTGCTCCGTATGTCATAAGACCATGAGCCCGATTGGCGATTCGAAGGACGAATATATTACGCCGGCTCCGGCAAAACTCGGAGATGAATTTTGGCTTAAGAAAGGCACATTTAAGTCGGCTCCCGTAGGCCACACATCGTGTTTCACTTGCCACTCCGCCGACTCGGGAATGTCTCCGGGTCCGACCGATTGTGCAACTTGTCATAAATTAAGGCCGGCCGCAGCACCTACAGACTTTGACGCAAAGCTCGCTGAACCGATGAAGATCGAAGACAAGATCATGATGGACTCATGGCGGCGGCGGACATCGTCAGGGAAATTTGCCCACGATTTCTTCGCTCATAATGAAATGAGCTGCTCGACCTGCCATAACGTCATGACGCTCAACACCGCAGACCCGCTCACCCAGAAAGTAGCGATCGCATCGTGTGCGACGTGTCACGTGACGGCGACGGCGGGTGACGGCGGGGCACTTAATTTTGAGGCAGATCAGCGAAAAACAAATCCGGCGTTTCAATGTGTAAAGTGCCACACAACGTTTGGGAAGCAGCCGATTCCTGAATCACATTCGAAGGCTTTGGCGGAGGCCGGCAAATGATTAGAAGTTCGCCCAATCAAATTGCAAGCAGACCGGCCCGCACCAAATATCTGGAAACAGCGGTATTGGTTCTCAGCGTTTTTGTTTTTATATCCGCATTCATATTGTTTCCCAGCCCTTCCGCTGCGGACGATACAGTGGTTCGGAATGATCTTGTCGAAGAGGTGCCGCCAACTGAAGATTACTCTAAGTTCAAGCACGCGAACGATGCTCACTCGCGGCTGCCTTGCCTGCTTTGCCACAATCGCGACGGCAGATCACCGACGATCAAGCGGTCGGTCGGACATTCGCCGTGTGCCGGCTGTCATGTGGAGCAATTTTCGAGCAACACGAGTCCGATGTGTCTGATCTGTCACAACCCGGGTTCGGTCGCCGTTAAGG